>NZ_JBHVQU010000130.1:0-10498 GCF_042886655.1 Peribacillus sp. NPDC058002
GCATATGTCCATATATTCTATGAAGCAGTGGGTGAATTGCTATTATTTTTATCATGAAAACTTATGCGTGAAAAATGACTTTTATGATTGGATCAATGATTTAGGGACATAGAAGGTACTTTTTTGGAGAGGAAATAAATGATGGGACGTCTCAAAAAAGGAAGATCGCCCCTTTGAATTCCATTCCTGAAACGCATCTTTCAGGCTTCTGTCTAAACTCAGGGAAATCCGGGTATAAGAAAGGAAATGACCTAAGGCTTTGTCTTCAGGTACTTATCTTACATCCCTGGGGGTAATAATAATGAAATGGAAAGGTAGACAGGGCAGCACGAACGTCGAAGACAAAAGAGGCATGAGTGGAAAAGGCATGGCCGGAATCGGCGGAGGTGTCGGATTGGTAATTGTCTTGATCGTGACGCTCCTTGGCGGTAATCCAAGCGAATTGCTAGGCAGCTTGAATACCACTGAATCGAACAATGGCGGCTCTTATGTCGAAACTGATGAGGAGAAGGAACTTGCACAGTTCGTATCTGTCGTCCTTGCAGAAACGGAGCAGGTCTGGACAGAAGAATTCCGTAAAAATGGGCTGGAATATAAGGAACCGAACCTTGTCCTGTATTCGGGCAGTGTCGAATCGGCATGCGGGATGGCAGCTTCTTCGGTAGGACCATTTTATTGTCCGGGTGACATGAAGCTATATATTGATCTAAGCTTTTATCAAGAGTTAAAGCAAGAATTCCAGGCACCCGGGGATTTCGCCATGGCCTATGTCATTGCCCACGAAGTCGGACATCACGTTCAGACACTTTTAGGGACAACGGAAAAGGAAATGCCCGATCGTTCAAAGGTCAGCGAGACCGAATATAATAGGTTTTCTGTACGTCTTGAATTACAGGCCGATTATTTGGCTGGAGTTTGGGCACATCATGTCCAAGGAGAGAATTTGCTTGAAGCAGGCGATCTTGAGGAGGCCTTGAATGCAGCAAGTGGTGTAGGGGATGACCGTATCCAAGAAAGGGCACAAGGTTACACGGTGCCAGACAGCTTCACGCACGGCACTTCCGAACAGAGGAAACGGTGGTTCACTAAAGGATTTAAATCCGGTGATATGAATGAAGGCAATACTTTTAAAGCGAAAAACCTTTAAAAGTTCTTACCTGTTCGATTGCATAAGAAAAAAAGGGGGATTAGACCCCCTTTTTCTTATGCTCCAAAATCTTCTTAGAAAGCACTGACTCAAACGCGCTCCAGCATTCTGTTTAATGCTAGGATGGCATTATCCGCAATGCTTTTCTCCACTTTTATCGGATTGATGATGATACCTTCTTCAATGGATTCAAGCGCCCATAGCAGGTGAGGCAAATCAATCCGGTTCATTGTAAGACATGGACACATATTCGGATTTAACGAGATGATGTTCTTGTCAGGATTATTGGCGATAAGACGCTTGACAAGGTTCATTTCCGTGCCGATTGCCCAAGAACTGCCTGGTTCGGCTTTTTCGATCATATTGATGATGTACGATGTCGAACCCGCATAATCTGACAGGGCCACTACCTCACGGCGACATTCGGGATGAACGATGATATTCATTTCAGGCTGCTCCGCTCTAAGCGTTTCAATATTCGCCGTAGTGAAATTTTCATGGACTGAACAATGTCCTTTCCAAAGAAGTACCTTCAGATCTTCCAGTTCCCCTTCATAGATCAATTCATCTTTATGCGGATCCCAGACAGCCATTTCATTCAATGGGATCCCCAGGTCAAAGGCAGTGTTCCTCCCAAGATGCTGATCGGGAAGAAATAGGATTCTTTCTTTTTGCGAGAGGGCCCACGAGACCATCCCTTGTGCATTGGAGGACGTCACTGTCGCCCCGCCATTTTTCCCTACAAAAGCTTTGATGGCTGCAGTGGAATTCACATAAGTTAGCGGAAGGATCGTATCGCCAAATAAATCCTGAAGCTTTGTCCATGCCCGTTCCGTTTGTTCAATATCCGCCATATCTGCCATGGAGCAGCCTGCACGCATGTCAGGTAGGATAACCGTCTGCACTTCTTCTGTCAAAATATCGGCTGTTTCAGCCATGAAATGCACGCCACAGAACACGATATAATCCGCTTCACGATTTTGCGCGGAAAGCTGGGCCAATTGAAGTGAATCCCCCGTTGAATCTGAAAATTGAATGACTTCCTCCCGTTGATAATGATGACCTGGAATATAAAGACGGTTCCCCAGTCGTTTCTTAATGTCAAGGACCCGATTCTCCATCTCTCCTTTTGTCATCGTTTTATATTTTTCAGGCAATGCATTTCCTGCTGTTTTAGCCATCTCCAATATATTCATTTCAATATCTCCTCTCGCTCTTTGACCTTTGCGCTAATATCAAGTGCCCTGACACTGTGCGTCAAGCTGCCCAACGAAATATAATCTACCCCTGTTTCCCGATATGAGGCTAGATTGTCTAAATGGATCCCTCCTGAAGCTTCAGTTATGATGTGGGCGGGTACCAATTTAATCAGTTGCTTGATTTCTTCAGGGCTCCGGTTATCGAACATGATGATATCTGCACCGGCTTCCACTGCTTCAAGTACCTGTTGTGGTGATTCCGTTTCCACTTCCACTTTAGTGGTATGTCCCAGTTTGGATTTTACCGTTTGGACCGCTTTCGTTATGGACCCAGCGAAAGAAATATGGTTGTCCTTTATCATGACTGCATCATAAAGACCATATCGGTGATTGAATGCCCCGCCGGAACGGACCGCATATTTTTCAAGCATCCGCAGGCCTGGTGTAGTTTTCCTCGTATCACAAGCTCTCGTCTTCGTCCCCGCCAAAATCATGGCAGCTTTATGAGCCTGTGTCGCAATGCCGGACATACGCTGCACTAAATTCAAAATTACCCGTTCCCCTTTTAAAAGGGAGGCCATATCGCCGGTCATTTTCGCAAGCTGCTGTCCTTTTTCGAAAAATTCGCCATCTTGAACAAAAAGGAAAACCTCGATTTGCTCATCCAACAATGCAAATCCCGTCTTGATGACGTCCCCTCCACTAAAGACCCCGCCTTCTTTTGCGATGAATGTCAAAGTTCCTTGTTCACCTTGATCAAAAATCGTATCACTCGTTACATCGCATTCCCCTATATCTTCCATTAAAAATTGTTGCAGCATCTGCTTAAGCTTCAATATATTCATATAGTCGTCTCCCTTTCACTCGGTTTTTTACATCCGTACAAGCAAGGATAACCGAATTCTCAAGCCATTGGGCGTCATCTTCCTCAGGATAGTCACTGCGGAAATGACCGCCCCTGCTTTCCGTTCTGGTCAATGCGGATTCGGCAATCAGCCAAGCCACGATGATGGCATTGATTTTCGTTATTTCTTGTATCGATAATGCCGTTACTTCCATATGCAGCAATTTTTCGATAGGAAATGTCTCTAGATAAACCTTCAGTCGAGTTAAACCCGCTTCATTTCGAACGATTCCCGCTTCGTTCATTAATTTTTCCCGCAATGTCGTAAGATCGGGTAGAAAGGGAATTTGACTGGAATTCTTGGACTGCTCTTTTACTTCCGGTATCGACCTTGACGGGACTTTAGCAAGGAAACGGCCAAGCGCATTTCCAAAAACCAATCCTTCGAGAAGGGAGTTGCTTGCCAATCGGTTTGCACCATGTACACCAGTGCATGCCACTTCACCAACTGCATACAAAGAGGGTACTGAGGTTTGCCCCGATTCATCCACTTCAATCCCTCCCATTAGAAAATGGTTTCCTGGTGCAACCGGGATTTTCCCCAAATGAAGGTCCAGCCCGCTTTTTTCACATAATGAGCTCACTGTCGGAAAACGATTTTTAAAATCCTTAATCATCGAAATATCCAAAAATACCTTTTCACCGCGCTGCAAATAAGAAAAAATCGTCTGTGCAACAATATGCCTTGGTGCTAGATCTTTCAAGCTATGGACATCCTCCATGATCGGCGCTCCCATTTCCGTCACTAATCTCGCGCCATCCCCGCGAACCGCTTCTGAAACGAGCCCTTTCGCTTTGCCATTCACAAAAAGCAAGGTCGGATGGAATTGTATGAATTCCATATCACGAACTTTTGCACCGGCCTTGAATGCAAGTGCGATTCCATCACCTGAAACCGTTTGTGAATTTGAAGTGAAATGGTATAGGGAACCACAGCCGCCTGTAGCCAAAACCGTCTGTTCCGCATGATAGGCAACAAGTTCCCCTGCCTTATCAAGTGTTTTGACGCCTATGCAAGTATCATCTTGCCCGATGATCAACTCCACTGCAGCAACATTCTCCATCACAGTAATCGATGATTTTTTCAAGCACCCTATAAGATGTTCCATCATGTACTTTCCTGTAGCATCCCCGTGACTGTGGAGGATTCTTCGTTCACTGTGGGCGCCCTCCATGCCAAGCAATAGACTTCCGTCATCATCATGGTCAAATCGCATACCCGAATCAATAATCTCAGCTATAACCGAAGGTGCCTCTTCGACGAGTTTTTCCACTGCCTTCACCTTGTTATATCGCTGACCAGCTGCCAGCGTATCTTTTTTATGAAAGGATACTCGGTCACGATCAGATAATGCAGCGGCAATTCCGCCCTGGGCTAAATAAGAATTACCATGACGGATATTTGATTTTGTGATGAGTATCACATGCTTATGTTCACTTGCTTCCAATGCCGTTTTCAAGGCAGCAATCCCACTGCCTATCACGATGATTTCCGCTTTTACCATTCTTTCATTCCTCCTGTTTATTACAGGTGTCTTGACAACTATATTTACATATTATTAAACTATTATCAAGAGTTTTTTAGATTAAAGGATGGAAGTGATTTCTTGATTTATTTGGATTACGCCGCTACAACTCCGATTGATGAGGAGGCTCTCGACGTATTTAGCCAAGCAGCCCGGAAGTTTTTCGGGAATGCGAGCAGTTTGCATGATATTGGCTCTGAAGCGGGACGTTTATTGGATATGTCACGGCAGCAACTCGCAGAAATGCTGAACATAAAAAAGGAAGGAATCATCTTTACGAGCGGCGGATCGGAAAGCAATATGCTTGCGATCGATACATTCATCGCTTCGAAACCCTCCTGGCAGAACCATTTGATTGTAAGCCGAACTGAACATGCATCTCTTGCAAATTTCGTGGAAAAACTTGAACAAGAAGGATTCGAGGTTACTTATTTACGGCATTGGGAAGATGGCCGGGTTGATATTGAACATCTGCAGGAATGTATGTCGGAGAAAACATGCTTGGTCATTGTCCAGCATGTGAATTCGGAAATCGGGGTCATTCAACCCATTGAGCAAATAAGTGAAATCGTTCGAAAACACGAGGCTTTTTTTCATGTGGATTGTGTCCAATCATTTGCTAAATTACCGCTTGGGCAGATAGCTGCCTCATGTGATGGACTATCCGTTTCCAGTCATAAAGTTTATGGTCCAAAAGGGATTGGGGCCGTCATTTTCCCGGCCATCCATCAGTTGAAGCCTTCGGTACCGAATATCACTCATGAATATGGTTTCAGGCCAGGAACAGTGGATGTCCCCGGAATTGCTTCCTTCGTAACCGCTGCCAAGAAATTGGGGGATATCATGGAAGGTGAACGAAAACGGATTTCCACACTTAGGATACAATTGATCCGACTGCTAACGGAAAGGAAAATCGATTTTCAAATCATCGAAGCAAAAAACGAGCAATTGCCTCACATTCTGGCGCTGACCTTCGCTGGATTGCAAGGACAGTACATCATGTTGGAATTAAACCAGAAAGGATTCGCCGTTTCGACGGGAAGCGCCTGTCAAATCGGTAAACAGGATCCTTCAAAAACGATGATGGCCATTGGGAAAAGCGAAGATGAAGCCCATCAATTCGTCCGCCTTTCCTTTGGCAAAAACACGACGGCCGATGACATTCACAAGTTGGCGGACTGCATCGAAGGAATAGCTGCCATTCGATAAAACCCTCCAATCTGTGTTAAAATGTTTGTAATTAAAGAGGTGAATGTTTATGGAAAGAAAGAAATTACTCGGGGAAGAAAGACGGACGAAACTCTTACATTTATTGCAAACAAGCGCCGAGCCTGTAACGGGCAGCGAGCTTTCGCAGATAACGAATGTAAGCCGGCAGGTTATCGTTGGTGACATAACCCTACTCAAAGCGCGGAATGAACCTATCATCGCCACAAGCCAAGGCTATCTGTACTTACAAACGGGGAGCACGCAAAAGCCGGAAAGGATCATTGCTTGCCAACACGATCCTTCCCGGACCCAAGAAGAGCTATATTTACTTGTGGATATCGGCATCACGGTGAAAGATGTCAAAATCGAGCATCCCGTTTACGGCGACCTAACCGCTTCCATCATGGTCAGCAGCCGGAAGGAAGTCCAGCAATTCCTTTCAAGGGTGACGGCAACGAACGCATCTTTTTTATCGGAACTGACGAGCGGCATCCATCTCCATACACTGAGCGCAGCATCTGAAGAACTGCTCGACGAAGCGGAGTGTGCTTTAAGGGATGCCGGCATTTTAGTCGATTGAATGAACCCAAAATCCTCAAAAGCCATATCTTTTGAGGATTTTTTCATTGGTCATTATGCTCCCCCATCATCGGAATTGCTTTCATTTGAGCAGCCTTCCCCGGAGTTTTCTTCCTGGTTACTTCTCAACTGCCCGATAAGACTGATGACGGAACCGGCTGCCTGAACCCAGCCTCCCGTCGCTTGGATTAATTCCGCATCAGATGGCTTCTCTTCCAAATCAGGATATTAATATTTTTGCAGTTCCTGCTCCTTATCTTGCTCTTCTTCCTTTTGATCCTTTTCTTGGACTTTTTCTAGAACACAATCGGCAATTCCGCCTATCGCTTGCAACAAATTTTCCGCAGCATGGTAGGCCTGCTCCGGTTATCCGTATTTTCGTATGCCTCGCCAAAGCGGTACCTCCGCCATACGCTTGAATACAAATCTTAACGAACACAAAAAATGCCCCGGAAATACTCCCAGGGCACCCTTTTTATTCATTGTATAAGGTTATACCATTCATTCATCGTTGCGGTACACCTGTTTGGACTTTAAAGCATGAATAGCTTCCCATGATCGAAACCGTACATCCTAATGCCTCGAGCTCAGAGATCGCTCCTGGGATGAGGACATCATCAAGGGACATTTCGATGTCGATGATGAAGAAGTAATTGCCCAATCCTGTTTTCATTGGTCTCGATTCAATCTTGGAAAGATTAAGTTTCCTCCAGGAAAAAGCGGAAAGGACTTGGTGCAGCTGCCCTGAGTGGTCAGCAGGCAGCTGAATCATCAAGGTCGTTTTCTTGTCCCCTTCAACGGTCAAATGCCCTTCAAAGTCGACTTCACTGTTGGATACGACGATAAACTTGGTGTGATTATGTTCGTAATCGTGAATATTTTGTTTAACAATCGTCAAACCGTACTCCTCCGCAGCCATATCATTTGCAATCGCAGCAATATTGATATCGGGATTCTCCATCACCATCTTCGCAGCGGCTGCAGTGGATGTGACATACTCATATGGAACACCCCTTAGCTCATTATGTAGAAATTTGCGGCATTGAGCAATGGCATGGGAATGCGAATAAACCATGTCAGGTTTGAAACCAGGATATGCATGATCCGGATGTACCATATAATGCTGTTGGATTGGAATCGTGACTTCGCCTTTCATCGGTAATGTGACTTCATGGACTAAGTAATCCATCGTTATATTTACCGAACCCTCCAAAGCATTCTCGATCGGCACGAGCGCGTGATTCACTTCCCCGTCCCGAACAGCATCAAGGCAGTCCGGAATCGTGTTCATCGGTATTTTTATATCATTAGGAAATAGTCGCGATACAGCTAAATCCGTGAATGTTGCTTTTGGTCCAAGAAATGCGATTTTTGATGTCATATTATAAACTCCTTCTCACGGAAAATCTACTGTTTATGTTATGCCATTTTCTGATTTTTTACAATACTTAATCGTTAATTTCCCCTTACAAAAGAAAACAGCCTGTACATCTGAAATGTACAGGCTGTTTTCATGCGCCGTTACCAATGATTTCGACTTTTTCGACGAACTCCATTTTACGCAGTTTAGTGAGCAGATCATCAATATCCATCGTCATCCCGCCCGTATTAAGGGATAGGGTGACATTTGCACGTCCCTGCAAAGGAATCGTTTGGTGGATGGTCATGATGTTGCAACCGGATGAGGCGACGAGCCGTAAAAGCTCCGATAGAGTACCAGAACGATCTTCGAGATAGAAGAACAGTGTAATCAGCTTTTCCTTAACAACTGTATGAAACGGAAAAACCGTGTCACGGTATTTGTAAAATGCACTCCTGCTTAGGTCCACCCGCTGTACCGCTTCCCAAACTGATTCTGCTTTTCCCCGTTCAATCATTTCTTTTGCATCCAGCGTTTTTTTCATCGCTTCGGGAAGGACATCCTCTCGAACGAGGAAAAATTTCTGATCGGCCTTATTCAAACTCCGCACGCCTCCTTTTGCCTGCCATCATGGTTTACAATCAATCCACAAATTCAAATTCATATTCAAGGATACGCACGATATCGCCATTTGTCGCACCTTTTTGGCGAAGGCCTTCGTCGACTCCGAATGAACGAAGCTGTCTGGCGAAACGACGTACGGACTCTTCACGGGTAAAGTCAGTCATTTTGAATAGACGCTCGACCTTGAATCCTGATACGGCAAAGCTGCCATCGGATTCGCGTTCAATGTTAAATTCATCAGACTGTGATGTATGTTTATAAAGAACCCGATGGATTCCAGTATTCTCTTCTTCATGATCAAGAGGGAACTCAGGCGTTTCTTCGATTTTATCCGCAATTGCATAAAGAAGCTCACGGATCCCTTCACGGGTCACGGCAGAAATCGGGAAGACAGGATAGTCCTCTTCCAGTTTTTCCTTGAAAGCCGCTAGATTATCTGCTGAGTCCGGCATATCCATTTTACTTGCAACAATGATTTGCGGACGTTCAGTCAAGCGCAGGTTATACTCTTCCAACTCTTTATTGATTGTTTGGTAGTCTTCATATGGATCACGGCCTTCAAGACCCGACATATCGATTACATGAATGATTACCCTCGTTCTTTCAATATGGCGCAGGAATTGATGTCCAAGACCCACTCCTTCTGAAGCACCTTCGATCAGACCAGGTAAATCGGCCATGACAAAGCTACGGTGATCTTCCGTTTCCACCATTCCGAGGTTCGGTACGATCGTCGTGAAATGGTATTCGGCAATTTTAGGCCTTGCTGCGGATACGACGGAAAGCAAAGTGGATTTCCCTACACTCGGGAAACCAACCAAACCGACATCAGCCAACAGTTTCAATTCCATGACGATATCGCGTTCCTGGCCCGGTTCGCCATTCTCAGCGATTTCAGGTGCAGGATTGGCAGGTGTGGCAAAGCGGGAATTTCCCCGGCCTCCGCGGCCACCCTTGGCAATGATGGCGCGTTGCCCGTGCTCAACTAAATCAGCAATGACTTCCTTCGTTTTATCATCAATGACAACCGTGCCTGGTGGAACCTTGATGACCATATCCTTTGCAGCCGCACCATGCATGTTTTTGGACATGCCATGTTCTCCGCGAGGTGCCTTAAAGTGACGTTGATAACGGAAATCCATTAATGTACGCAAGCCCTCTTCCACTTCAAAAACGACATTTGCCCCATTACCGCCATCTCCGCCAGCAGGTCCGCCTTTAGGTATGAATTTCTCACGACGATAAGCAACTATCCCGTTACCACCGTCTCCGCCTTTTACATAGACTTTCGTTTGATCGACAAACATGCTATCACTTCCTTGTTTTCTGCAAGTCATTTCTTGCTGTATACTTCTCTAAAAGTTAATATCCATCTTAAAAAATATTTCATCCTCATTACATTCAAGAATTTCAATTGATTGCTCGGCCGTCAATGAACGTTCCAAAAACTCGATCACTGGGGATTGATCAATGAACCTGCCTTGCATATGAAATGAACAGTGCATATCGCTCACTTCTTTTTTACACATGGAAACAGCCAGTATATTTTCAAAAAACGGATCCAGATTCTTATCCAGAATATCAAAGAAATCGTTTGTCCAGCGATACATCAGCCCGTCCATCTCAGTTGAGCCTTCAAAAACATCAATGATTTCATATTCGCAATAAAAGGATCCATTATTCCAATTCGACGTCAACAACATCTCGGTGAACTTAGGTAAATTCAAACTGGAAAGGCGTGCTTCATTCTGGGTTTCAACAATGATTTCATCGATGATGCCCTTGACACGGTCGATTCTGTTCAACTCCAGATTCCCTTTGATGATTTGAATTTTATTCAGCCAGTCATGCCTGGTTTGACGCAGAGTTTCAATAGTCGTCCAATTTTTATCCATTATTAACACCTTCAATTATGATAAAGAAACTTTTTTCGGCTCTATCATGTTGAAT
>NZ_JBHVQU010000131.1:0-10381 GCF_042886655.1 Peribacillus sp. NPDC058002
CTCTTGTATTGGCTAAAGAACAGTTGCAAAACGAATTATTGCCGGAACTTCATGATACCCTATTATTTTCGGCATTGGCGGTTCCTAATCCACATTTGATCACGCTGGTCGATAGTGAGGTTTTGCAAAGTGGTTTGCAGGACGAACTTTCAACAAAGGTCAATCAACCGAATGAGCTTTTCCCTGATGGTGTCAATGTCAGCTTTGTGAAGGAGCTGGAACCAGGGAGCATTTATGTGCGGACATTCGAACGGGGGGTAGGCTTCACAAATGCGTGTGGAACGGCGATGTCAGCCTCAAGCCTAGTAACATGCTCTGTTGGATTAAACGCGTTGGAAAGTGAAATATCTGTCTACAATAACGGCGGAAAAGTTAAATGCGTGGTCCACCATGATGATGAAAGCCAAAAGTATTCAATTGATTTAATCGGGAACGCAACCTATGAATTCAAGGTATCGATTGAAATGGACTTAGATCAGCCTGAAAAATTTGAAGTGCTTGAAAAAGAGGATTTTGAATTGGAAACAAGCTTATATGCCAAGCTTCAGGATGAAGTTCAAAGTTATTTGAAAACAAAATTATAAAAAATTTCAGACTGCAGCAAACTCGAAGAAAAGAGAGTTTGCCTGCAGTTTTCTCATTTAAAAACCTCTTAGTAATGTAATCAAAAGACCATTCCCGTTAATCCGGAACGGAAGTCACGGGGCTCCTGCATAGAAAAGTGCGTTCCAGGAAGAGTGCCTGGTGAGGGGGATCAACGTTCCATATTAAACTCCTTAAGACCATCAGTTGTTGGTCTTTTTTTGTTTTAGGAACGACAATACTTCCAAAAAGGCTGGTCCATTATCGATGAGTCTGTAATCCATAAATGCACACCCTTCCCTTTTTATTCTGCTTGGTATGGTTTCAATCGTAAAGTCCTTTAACTGGAGACTTTCGTCCACTTCCTTCCAAAACAAGGGTGTAGCCACACCAGCGAAAGAATTTCCCCGCGGGGAATAAGGAAGGATGATGGTTTTTCCTTCACTATGCTGCACAAAGTCCAGGTAAAGTCGATTATGCCGATTTATTTTCATCCTTTCCGTAGTAAAATCATTTGGGGTGGAACTTGATAAGTAGTCACCGAGAAAGTCAGTGAAAATGCGTGTCTCTTGATAAGTAAATGTGTCTGCAGGCAGTGGGATGTGTATTTGCAGTCCTTTGTTACCTGAAGTTTTTACAAAAGCTTTTATCCTTAATGAATCCATCACCTTCTTTATTTCCTGTGCGGCCTTTATCGCTAAGGAGAAATATTCGATGGAAGGAGGATCCAAGTCCAGGACGATTTCGTCGGGACGTGTTTTACCCGCTTTCTGAAATGGCGCATGGAATTCCAATGCAAGTTGATTGCCGAACCAAAGAAGCGTTTCAATATCGTTACATAGCATATACTCGATATCTTCATCAATGAACGTTTTAATAAAGGACGGCGCATAATCAGGTTTGTTTTTCTGGAAAAATCTTTCTTTATCCAAAGTGCCATGAGGATAGCGGATCGTCGTTAGCAGTTTATCCTTCAAGAAGGGTAAGAAGAAAGCTGAAACCTCCCGTAAATAATGAAGGTATTCAACCTTTACCACCTTTTTATTTCCTGTTATCCAAAGCGGTTTATCCCTGGAAGTTATTTGTACAGTATCTGGAAATGTATATTGACCTAGCACGAATTTCTCCCAGGTACATTCTTCAGGAGCCGTTTGTAAAAGCCATTGTGAAAACTGAGGCTCACGCAATTCATTCTCCTCATACACGTGTAAGAATTGGACTTCGATGCAAATGGATGGATGGATATAAAAAAATTGTATGTCCTCGTCTGATGCATTTTGCTTGATCAGTTCATATAATATCCTTTTATCTTGAGGACTCAGTCCATTTTTAACACTTCCGATTTTGGTTACGGCACCTTCTTTGAAAACTGCGAGGGAAACGTAACCATTTTCTTTGTGCAATGCTGTAATGAAACAAGAAACGGTCTTCCAATTTTTCACCTTGATCCATGAGGCAGTACGTTTCCCTTCCTGCCAAGTCCCACCAATTTCCTTGGCGACAACACCTTCGCCATCTAATAGGGTGACCTTATTCAAGGCATTATCCAATACGTCAAAACTCTCTATTAATTGTATCAAAGCCTTATCGTTGGGATCAGGAGGCATAGGAAAGCCAAGATTTGCCCCCATATTCAACATCAATTCCCTTCTTTCTTCCATGGGTTTAGCTGCTACGTTTTTTCCGCTGATGCTAAGCAGGTCAAACGCTATGAACCGGCATGGGGAAAAACGGGCCTTTTCTGAAATTAAGGATTGTTTCCCAAGGCGTCCTCGCCACTGTATTTGGAAAAAGTCGGCTTTCGCCTGATTGGTAAGCCAGACCAATTCGCCATCCATCCGAAGCGGGAGATATTCTTCCAGGTGCAGATTTTTGATGTAAGCAATGATTTCCGGGAATTGTGGTGATAATTCCTTTTCGTTCCGACTCGAAATGCTAATGGTATCGGAGTCTATCGTTAATATAGCCCTAAAGCCGTCATATTTGACTTCATAACGCCAATCCTTGGAATTGGGGGCTTCAGGGTAATAGGTAGGCAGCATCGGTTTCATTTTTTGTATTTACCTCCGCAAATAATTGATTAACATTATTTTGCCAAAAAAACGAAGTGTTAGAGTTGGCAATTGTTTTTTCGGTTTTTTTTGAACAAAGGGGAATAATAAAATTGTTCTTCTCTTTAAAAATAAGTTATGAGGTGACGAATATGCATACGATGTGGAAGGGGAGCATATCATTCGGTTTGGTGAACATTCCGATCAAACTTCATGCTGCAACGGAGGATAAGGATATTTCTTTGAGGACGTTGCACAAGGAATGTCATTCACCGATTAAATACGAAAAGGTTTGCCCGGTATGCCAGAAAGAAGTGGGGAAGGATGATATAGTCCGCGCTTTTGAGTATACAAAGGGAAAGTTTGTTGTATTGGAAGACAATGAACTAGAACAACTGAAAAAACAAAACGAAGAAAAAGCCGTGGAAATCGTGGATTTCGTTAAAATTGAAGAAATAGATCCCATTTATTTTAACCGGAGTTATTACATGTCTCCTAATGACGGAGGGATAAAAGCTTATTCCCTTTTGAGACAGGCACTCAAGGAATCGAATAAGGTAGGGCTAGCGAAAATCATCATTCGCTCCAAAGAACAAATGGCGGTAATCCGAGTCGTTGATAATACCTTGGTGATGGAAACGATTCATTATCCGGATGAAGTTCGCCCCACAGCGGATGTTCCGAATATTCCTGCCAACGATACCATTGTAAAAAAAGAAATCGATACTGCCGTATTATTGATAGATCAATTAACGACTACTTTCGATCCGACAAAATACACCGATGACTATCGAACCGCGTTACTTGAATTGATTGAATCAAAGAAAGCAGGACAGACGACGATTCCAGCCAAAACAAAAGAACCAATTTCCAACAATGTAACCGATTTAATGGAGGCATTACAGGCATCCATTGACCGTACGAAACATGATGAAACGGAAATGAAAAAGACGACCCGAAAGAAAGTGGCACCGAAAAAAAAGAAGCAAGCTTAAACAGGAAGCTGAGCGGAAGACACATGATGTCGCTCGGCTTTCTGCTTGTTTTAGCAAGGTAATTTGCTTTCTATATGGTAAAGAAAGTGAATTAATAGGGGGGAGATTTACATAGGTAAGGAAAGTGCAAATATGTAAGTGGATCACGATGTAAGAAACAGAATGGAAATAAAAGAAAATGGTGGATGGAAATGAAGGCAAAAAAATTCGCTCCCTAAAGAGCGACAATGAGGAATTCAATCGTGAAAATCAACATATAGGCGAACGGTTGTAGTTTTCGACTATATATTGTGTTCATATTCTACCATATTTAATTCTGAAATAGCAACAAAATTACTGAAACTAACCTATGAATTTTTCTGGAAATCAATGATATTTCCCCCATTTAACGGCTATGAGGCTTTTGCATTTTCATATTCTTATAAAAAACTACAGTATAAAATGGACTTTTAGTATAATTTATACATACAGGATGATATAAATTAAATATGAATGGAAGATGCAAAATGGAAAATGGAAAAATCAAAGCACTTCATGCCGGGAAGCCGAAACAAGAAATTTTTTCAAATATCGAAATCTATTCAGCAATGGATAAACAAGAACAGGATAATGTGACAGTGACTAAATCAGGTATAATTGGTGATGGGGTTGGTAATGTAAAGTTCCATGGAGGTCCTGATCGCGTTTTGTGCTTTTACCCCTTTGAGCATTATTCAATATGGAATGAAAAATTCTCTAAAAAACTGGAAATCCCTGCATTCGGTGAAAATTTAACCGTAGCGGGGATGAGGGAAGAAACAACATATATTGGCGATATTTATCAAATAGGCGAAGTGATTGTTCAAATTAACCAGGGGAGGATACCTTGTTCGACCATTTCCCATTTCAATCAAGAACCTAAGTTTTTGGAACTCGTGCTGAAAACGAGTTTCACTGGTTATTTTGCAAGAGTACTTCAAGAAGGAACGATAAATAAACAAAACGATATTGTGCTGATAGATCGTTTGCAGGAAAAAATTTCAGTTCATTATGCAGCAGAGGTACTCCTTCATAAACGAGATGGGCTGGAAGGCGCAAAGGCTTTACTTACACTAGACTCGTTAGCGGAAGACTGGAAACAAAGGATTTTGAAGAGGGTTCAAGCTGCAAAAGGGTGAATGATTTTTGCAAAAGTGAAAAAAATGTCGATCAGGTATTGAAATTGACAGATTATTAATGTAAATTAAATATAATCAAATTTTGAAATCTTATGAAAATTATATAAATGGATCTTATCGAGAGAGGTGGAGGGACTGGCCCGAAGAAACCTCAGCAACCAGCTTAGGCAAAGGTGCTAAATCCAGCAAGCAGAGCTTGATAGATGAGGAGAATGTTTCAAAAAACCTTCTTCTTTGAGAAGGTTTTTTTTCCTTTTCTCTCATACTCATAGAATACGACAAAAACAGGATTGTTTTTGAGAGAGGGTGTAATGATGGATTTTCGTAAAGACGTGAAAGATAGAATACTGGTTGGGGAAGGGGCAATGGGGACCTTATTGTATTCAAATGGCATCGATCAATGTTATGAGGAATTAAACTGTACGAACCCAGATCAAATAGAGTCCATCCATCGTGCCTATCTGGAAGCCGGTGCAGATATCCTTCAATCGAATACATACGGAGCCAATTTCAACAAATTGAAACGGTATGGAATTGAAGATGAAGTAAGCAGAATCAATCGCCAGGGAGTCATTCTTGCTAAAAAAGCGGCAAAAGGAAAGGCATACGTCTTCGGTACCATAGGGGCACAGCGGAGCATCAGGAAATCGGATTTAAGCATGG
Organism: Peribacillus sp. NPDC058002; assembly: GCF_042886655.1. NCBI lineage: Bacteria > Bacillati > Bacillota > Bacilli > Caryophanales > Bacillaceae > Peribacillus > Peribacillus sp. NPDC058002. Next base: position 5,449 of record NZ_JBHVQU010000131.1, read on the forward strand.
AAGAGATAAAACGGGGTTTTCGTGAACAGCTATACAGTCTTTTGATGGAAAACCCTGATGGGATTCTCTTGGAAACATTTTATGACCTGGAAGAACTGGAAACCGTCCTGCAAATCGTTAAATATGAAACTGGACTGCCGATCATAGCAAATGTTTCGATGCATGAACTGGGAAATCTTCAAAATGGAATCCATTTAAATGAAGCTTTTCAAAAACTTGAGCAACTGGGTGCCGATGTTGTTGGGGTGAATTGCCGTCTCGGTCCACATCATATGATTCGGGCCTTGGAAGAAGTGAGTTTGCCAAAGCAAGCATCAATTGCCATATACCCAAATGCCAGCCTCCCGGATTATGTGGATGGAAGGCTCGTCTATAAAGCTGTGCCGGAATACTTCGGTTCAAGTGCCCTAGAACTTCGTGAGCAGGGGGCCGCGATCATAGGAGGGTGCTGTGGAACGACTCCGCTGCATATTCAAGCTGTAAAGAATGCGATTGGAAGTTTGGCTCCTGTGAAAGAGAAATTTACGAAATCCCGTGAAATAGAAATAATTGAAGTGAATGATAGAGAATTGGAACGTCCCCTGTTCGAAAAGGCCAAAACAGAAAGGACGATTCTAGTTGAACTTGATCCTCCGAAAAAGTTAGGTATAGAGAGCTTCATGACTGGTGCCGAGGTTTTGAAAAAAGCAGGGGTCGATTCCATTACATTAGCCGATAATTCGCTTGCCTCACCAAGGATATCGAATGATGCACTGGCCAATTTACTGAAGAACCAATTGAATATAGAGCCAATGGTGCATATAACATGCCGTGATCGAAATTTGATTGGACTGCAGTCACATTTAATGGGTCTGCAAACGGTGGGTCTGAACGAAATATTGATCATCACCGGAGACCCTTCAAAAATTGGGGACTTCCCGGGCGCCACTTCGGTTTATGATTTATCTTCCTTTGACCTAATAAGTATGGTCAAACAATTTAATGAAGGTCTTTCCTATTCGGGTCAAAGTTTGGGCCAACGGGCAAATTTCAAAATTGCTGCAGCGTTTAATCCCAATGTGAAATATCTGGATAAAGCGGTACTGAGAATGGAAAAGAAGATTGCCTGCGGTGCCCAATCCTTCTTGACACAGCCAATCTATTCTGTGGAGCAGATCGAAGAAGTATATGAAGCCACAAAACATTTAGAAACCCCGATCTTCATCGGTATCATGCCCTTGACAAGCACCAGGAACGCCGAATTCATCCATAATGAAATCCCAGGCATCAAATTGCCTGATAATGTTAGAAGAGCCATGGCGTTAGCGGGGGATGACCCTGTAAAGTCGAGGATTGAAGGAGTGAATATCGCGCGAGAGCTAGTGGACGCGGCAAGGGAAAAATTCAAGGGCATATATTTAATCACTCCGTTCCTTCGCTATGAAATGACGGCGGAACTTACGAAATATATTAGAAAAGTCGATAGTAAACATACATCAGAGGTGGCAGTACATGAATAAAAAAGCGATTCAAGATCAGTTAAATTCTAAAATACTCCTTCTTGACGGGGCGATGGGAACCATGCTTCAAGCGGAGAATTTGACGGCAGGGGATTTTGGAGGGGAACAATTCGAGGGCTGCAATGAATATTTATCATTGACGCAACCGGAAATCATCCAATCCATTCATGAAAAATATTTAGCAGCGGGTGCAGACATCATTGAAACAAATACCTTCGGAGCGACCAGCATCGTACTGGAGGAATACCAAATAAGCACTATCGCCTACAAGCTAAATAAGATTTCAGCTGAGCTTGCCGTTAAAGCTTGTGAAAAGTACTCCAATGATGAATGGCCAAGGTATGTAGCTGGCTCGATGGGTCCAACTACAAAAACGCTTTCCGTAACGGGAGGAACGACTTTTGATATTTTAACCGATTCCTATGCAGAACAGGCACTCGGTCTCTTGGATGGCGGGGTAGACTTGTTATTGGTGGAAACCTGTCAGGATATGCTTAATGTCAAGGCTGCCTTTTCCGGAATCAAAGCAGCATTCGCTAAAACAGGAAAAGATGTGCCTGTCATCATATCAGGGACAATCGAACCGATGGGCACTACACTTGCTGGCCAGTCCATCGAAGCTTTTTATTTATCGGTTGAACATATGAAGCCCGTTGCTGTCGGCCTTAATTGTGCAACAGGGCCGGAATTCATGATAGACCATATCAGGACACTTGCAGATATATCAAATAGCGCCATTAGCTGTTATCCGAATGCCGGGCTCCCTGATGAAGAAGGGCACTATCATGAGTCACCTACTTCACTGGCAGAGAAAATGAAGCAATTTGCCGAAAAGGGATGGATCAATATCATTGGTGGATGTTGTGGTACGACACCAGAACATATTAAAGAACTTTCCAGGGTCCTCGAAGGCATGAAACCCCGTACAATTACGGAAACAGCCCATGGTCATGCCGTATCGGGCATAGAGCCGCTAATTTATGATGATTCAATGCGGCCTTTATTCGTAGGTGAAAGAACGAATGTTATCGGTTCCCGAAAATTCAAGGAGCTGATACGCGGAAAGCATTATGAGCCAGCTGCCGAAATTGCACGATCCCAGGTAAAAAAAGGGGCCCATGTCATTGATATCTGTCTTGCTGATCCTGATGGGGATGAGCTTGGCGATATGAAGGAATTTGTGGAAGAGGTCGTCAAAAAAGTGAAAGTCCCATTGGTCATCGATACTACGGATGAAGCCGTGCTTGAACAAGCATTAAAACATTCACAAGGAAAATCGATCATTAATTCCATAAACCTTGAAGATGGTGAAGAGCGCTTTGAAAAAATAGTGCCATTAGTCCATCAATATGGTGCTGCCGTTGTCGTAGGAACCATTGATGAAACTGGGATGGCAGTCGATGCTGAACGGAAATTGGAAGTGGCTACACGGTCTGTGAATTTGCTCGTTAATAAGTACGGTCTGAACAAAAGTGACATCATTTTTGATCCGCTTGTATTTCCTGTAGGTACAGGGGATGAACAATATATTGGATCTGCATTGGAAACGGTGAATGGAATAAAGGCGATTAAAGAAAAATTTCCGGAATGCCTAACGATACTTGGCATTTCTAACGTTTCATTCGGTCTGCCAGCGAGGGGAAGGGAAATATTAAATGCCGTTTTCCTCTACCATTGTACAAAGGCGGGTCTCGATTATGCTATCGTGAATACAGAAAAACTTGAACGTTTCGCTCTGATACCGGAAGAGGAAGTGAAATTGGCTGAGGCACTGCTATTTGAGACTTCAACTGAAACTTTAGCGATTTTTACCGAGTTTTATCGCGGGAAAAAAGCGGAGAAGAAGGATAATGGTGTGATCCTGCCATTGGATGAACGTTTAGGTAACTATATTATCGAGGGAACGAAAGAAGGATTGGTTGATGATTTAAATGAAGCGATTGAGCGCGGTGACACCCCATTGGAAATCATCAATGGACCATTGATGGATGGCATGAGTGAGGTGGGGAGATTGTTTAATGACAACCAACTTATTGTCGCAGAGGTGCTTCAGAGTGCTGAAGCGATGAAGGCGGCAGTATCTCACCTTGAACCACTAATGGAAAACTCTGAAGATAGTGCTAAGAAAGGGAAAATCCTTTTGGCGACCGTCAAGGGAGATGTGCATGATATCGGGAAAAACCTAGTGGATATCATCCTATCCAATAATGGCTATGAAGTCATTGATTTGGGCATAAAGGTCGCACCGCAACAAATCATAGAAGAGGTTCGAAAACATGAGCCAACCATCATTGGCCTATCTGGGTTACTTGTCAAATCTGCACAGCAAATGGTTTTAACAGCACAGGATTTAAGGCAAGCGGGAATAGATACCCCAATTTTAGTGGGAGGGGCAGCATTATCCCGTAAATTCACCGATTTTAAAATATCACCAGAATATGAAGGACCGGTTTTATATTCCAAAGATGCGATGGATGGTTTGGCTGTAACGAATATTTTACATGACTCTGACAAAAAAGTGGTGTACTTGGAAGAGTTAGTCGAGAAACGGGAAAGAGCGAAAGCGAATGCCGCCATTGCTGCCACGATGGAAAAACCTGTTCGGAAGCAGTCCACAGCTGCCCCTTTAAGCGATGCTCCTGTTCAAATCCCGCATGACATCAAGCGTCACGTCCTGAAAAACTATCCATTGGATGTCATCCAGCCGTATATTAATAGGCAAATGCTGATTGGACATCATTTGGGGTTAAAAGGTAAAGTGTCCGAATTGCTTAAGCAAGGGAATGAAAAAGCAGTGCAACTCAATGATCTCGTTGATGAATTGATTGAATTTCTAAAGACGGAACCGGATTATGGTTTGAATGCAGTTTATCAATTTTTCCCTGCTCAAAGCGAAGGAGATAAGCTATTGGTATACAACCCGGAGAACCATAACGAGGTTTTGGAAACTTTCGACTTCCCCCGGCAAGATACGAATCCGCATCTTTGTTTAGCGGACTTCGCGAAACCAATCTCCTCCGGGCAAATGGATTATGTTGGTTTCTTCCTGGTCACTGCCGGAAAAGGGATTAGAAAATGGGCAGAAAAACTAAAGCTTGAAGGCGATTTCTTGAAAAATCACGCCCTTCAATCACTTGCTCTCGAAACAGCTGAAGGTTTCGCAGAAAGAATTCATCAATTAATGCGGGATGATTTAGGTATAAGCGATCCGATTGAAATGTCCATGAAAGAGCGGTTTGCCGCTAAGTATACCGGGCAAAGGTTTTCATTTGGTTATCCTGCTTGTCCTAATCTGGAAGACCAGGAGAAGCTATTCCGCCTGTTACAACCTCAGGATATTGGCGTGGAATTGACTGAAGGATTCATGATGGAACCAGAGGCTTCCGTGTCAGCCATTGTTTTTGCACATCCTGAAGCCCGTTACTTCAATGTCG
>NZ_JBHVQU010000132.1:0-10235 GCF_042886655.1 Peribacillus sp. NPDC058002
CCTGTATATCGTCCATGGCTGTCTGCCTGTACAAGCAAAAATCCAGCCGCATTCAATCGAAATCACCGAAAGCGGACCTGCAGCTACAAACAGCCAGAGAACCCATTTCGGATAGGTCTCCTTTTTCAGCCATTTATTCCATACCAATGCAAACAGTGCTAAGGCGATTAAGCCGGAACCGATGATGACCATGGCGTTGAATAAGATATGGACATAAAGCGGCGGCCAATACTCTTCAGGAAAATCGTTCAAGCCGGTCACGACCGTATCGAAGCTGTTTCCGGATAGAAAGCTTAATAACCAAGGGAATTCAATCCCATACTTCACTTCCTGGGCTTCCCTATCGGTATAACCGAACAAGGTAAGCCCGGCATGATCCTTTGTTTCAAACAACCCTTCAGCCGCCGCCAGTTTCTCCGGCTGTTCCCTATATAAATGCTGTGTAGTCGCATGACCGTTCAATGCCGTCAAAAAAGAAAAAACCAACCCCAATACAATACTGAGTCTCAGTGCTTTTTGGTGAAAATTAAATTCAGCAGTGCCATATTTATTTTTTAGCATCTTATAAGCTGCAACTGCCGCTACGACAAAAGCACCTGTCGTATATGCAGTCAGGGCCGTATGACCTGCCGTCACCAAGAAACTTGGGTTGAAAAATGCCGCCCAAGGATCGACATCGACAATTTCCCCATTTTCAAACCGGAACCCAGCCGGTGTCCCTTCAAAAGCATGGACATTAGAAATCAAAACCGCCGAAGCCATTGCGCCGAATGCAACAAAGAATAAACTTACGATACGGGCCCATGGCTTAATTTTTTCAGCAGCATACACGTAGATTGACATGAATAGCGCTTCAACCATGAATGCATAAATCTCGATTTGGAATGGAAGCGCCATGACACGTCCGATCACCTCCATGAACCCAGGCCATAATAGAGACAGTTGCACACCCGCGATCGTACCAGTCGGAATCCCGACCCCAAGCAAAACCCCTAATGTTTTGGTCCAGCGTTTAGCCATGACAACATATTGTAAATCCTTTGTCCTTTGATACATCAATTCCGCTGCCAACATCATCATCGGCAACCCGACGCCAATCGTTGCAAATATGATATGTACAGCCATATTCGTCCCGAACATCGCACGGGCCATTTGTATATGATCCATACTGTCTTCCTTTCCAACCTTTGTCTCTTGGTAGTATCTCCTCTGTAAAGGAAAATATTTAATAATATTCCACAAACTAAATATTCATGGTTTTGCAGAAAGACAGTATTTTACTTGATGATGTTTTTGGTTGATTGTTCTATTAAATATTCTATCGAGGTTATTATTGGGATATATCTACTCCCTTTAAGATTGTAAACGGGACACCGTATTGATTGGCAGCCTATGTACCAAGCGGGGAAATATAGAAGGAACGTGCAGTATATTGTATTCGGGCCGGACATCCTTTTGGCTTGCCAGAACCACCTGTTAATTTCTGGTTCCGCGCTACGAACGGATCACCGTACAAACAACATTGATAACACTTTTGAGGATTGCATCTCTAAAGAACTATGTATTCATTTTTATAATTCCTTCAATAAAAAAGACACACATACACTACAATATAGTAGTCTATGTGTGTCTTTGCGGGAGTTTTCAACTTGATCGATATTGTTGAGGATTGCCACTTTCCTTCCATGCACCTCGTAGGTTAAAAGTCGCTATATGAAAGTTAAGGATAATCTACGCTTAAAAACATAGCCACATCTTTGCTTTTTTGTTTTCTCTGTTGCCGCATACTTGCCCGATCTAATGCCGTTTCATGTAATTTTTTTTCTTCTTCTGACTCCGGAATAACTTTTGGAACACGTGTTGGCCGTTTATGTTCATCAAGTGCAACAAATGTTAATAGAGCAGTCGCTGCAATTCTACGAACACTGCTTTTTAAATCTTCAGCAATAATTTTTACAAAAACCTCCATTGAAGATGTACCAGTCCATGCCACATAAGATATAAAACACACTGAATCCGTTGTACGAATGGGATGTAAAAAGTCAACGGAATCTGTTGAAGCAGTTACACATTCACTTCGACTATGACGTGCTGCCGAGATCGATGCTACTTGATCGACATCACTCATTAATCTGCCGCCAAATAATGTATTATGATTGTTCACATCATTTGGAAATATACGACTCGTTCTTATCACCCTTGATTCTCTGCAATATTTTGCTTCTATAAACCCGTCCTCCTAAAACATGGGAGCTGAAATCATCACCTATGTAAACTTTTAGTATATGGTTACATTATGATGCAATTTTGAGCTTTTTATCCTTAAACGCTATCGGCGGCGTACGTAGCCTAGTATTCCGAGAATGCGCAGCTTGCTTATCATATGGAAGTACATCTGTAAAACGTAATGGGAAATATCGTTCAAGGCAACGCTATTTATGTAGGGATTGCAATAAATACTTCAATGATATGACTAATACTCCATTTTCAGGCTCTAAATATCGAAAAATGGGTGGAATATATGAGGTTTATGATTGAGGGTGTAACTCTACTCAAGATAGCTAAACGCTTAAAACTACATATCTCCACTGCATTCTATTGGAGACATAAAATCTTGAACGTAATAGATCGCCTCGGCTTCAAACAATTAGAAGGTATTGTAGAGAGTGATGAAACATTTTTCGTGAGGAGAAAAAGATAAAAAAAGAGGAATTTCTAATCTTAAGATTGCCATAGCAGTAGCTCAAGACCGCAATGGGAATATGGTTGCACGTAAAGCAGATACAGGGCGGGTTACAGCTGAAGAAATTGATGCAGTGATGGGTGATTTTATTCATCCATTTGCTTTGTTATGCATTGATACCTCAACAAACTATAAAAATTCCGCTAAGATAAAAGGCTTGCTGCACGAGACGATTAATGAACGTCATGGCTAGAAATAGGAAAAAATATGGCATTTGATAAACGAGTTGAACAAATGCTTATTTCAGCTCCAAAAATCAATTATCATCCTGTTGAGACATTCGGAAGTTAACCAGCTTTCGTGGTTCGGTGTAATAAAAGACGCTCAGAGCATTTTTACTCTAAGCATGATAATGCATGTGATCCGGATACTCCATTAAAGCCCTTGTTAGCTGAATAGCAAATATTTAAAAATGATAAGCATTGTAGACTTCACCAATAATACCTTTTAATTGATGAACATCTAGATAGGTATTTATCATTATGACTAATCCCGTTTCTAAATAAGGATAAGCCACCATCATACATTGAAAACCAACACCCCAACCAAGAGATGAAATTTCAATTCCCTTTTCGTTTTTATCTAGGAAAGCTCCTAGTCCAGTCCACTCCTTACAACCTTGGGGATTTATAACTTCAATTGCTTTACTTACTGAAAGCTTAAGCTTACTTTCACCATTTAAAGCATTCATTAATTCAATGACCAAAAGAGCTAAATCTGTAGGCGTTGTCCATAACCCAGAAGCTGCTGGATATGGATAAATTGGATATTTTCCATTTACTAATTCTCCACTTTTGTTGTGGCCGCAAGAGAAATATTTTTTGGTTGCTTCTGATGTTGGAAGTTCAAATTTGCTATTTTCCATATTTAATGGATGAAAAATATGTTCATTCATTACTTTCCTAAAAGGTTTTCCAGTAACGTCTTCTATCAAAAGCTGTATAATGCAAAAACCTGCGTCTGAATATTGAAAGGTGCTCCCAGGCTCATACTTAATTTCAATAGGAGCTTTACAATAGGGTGTTCTTCCTTCTAATATCTCGACCATTGTGGGGTTTTCCATCCTCGAATTGAGATCAATAAAACTTCCTTCGGGGTCAATAACACCAGATTGGTGACTCAGTAAATTTCTTAAGGTGACTTTCTTATTTTTATTTAGTTCATTAAGAGGAACTTTCCACGATAAAAGTTTTTCATTAACATTTTCATCTAGATCAAGAATCCTTTGTTCCGTCAATTTCATCACTAGAATTGAGGTTAAAAATTTACTGATTGAACAAGCGCTAAAAATAGAATTACTTTCCACACTTTTATCTGTTTCCACTTCAAGTAAACCGAAGCATTCTGTACTTCTTATGTTACCACCATCAATTGCTGCAATGCTTAATCCAGTTACATTATAATCTTCCATAAGCTTTTGAATGTTGATATTTTGTGTTTTGATACTAACAACCCCCAGATTAACTCCTATGTACAAACGTTTAAAATGCAACTCTATTAATCTGCCCGTTTATTTAATAAGAATCACTTATATTTTACCATAAAATTCAAGTTGTTAGTTTTTTCTCCTGAGAGCAACAATCTTTTAGAAAACAGCCTTTAGAAAAGAATCCTTTAAGGGCAAAAGTTCACTCTATGTTTCTATCAATTGATTTTCTGTAATAGAAATACGGAATACTATAATAAAAACCTTTGTTTTTTCGAAATAAGGCTACGAATAGATTCCTTCGTTATTGTTCAAAAAAGCTGAACACTTCTCCTATAACCTTCTAAATTAAATTCGTCTCGATTATAAATCGTAGAATTTAGATAGTTAGCTTCCCAAAAAAATGGCACCATTTATTAACAATATATCAACATTTTCAGCTTCTTCCCCTTTGAATTTTCTAAAAATTGAGTATTCCACATAAAGGATAAACCTAGAGGAATATGATAGCAATAATGATTCATGACAAATTATTGAAGATTCTTCATAATTGGTAACCCAATAGGAATAAGATAGAATAAATCCCATATAGGAAGTGTAACAAGAGAGGAGAACAACACTTTGTCCTTTTTCAAAGATCCGCTATCACCCGATCAAATGCTTGCTGTTATCAGAAATGGCCTAGGGTCTTCCCAGATCCCCAAAAAAATCATTATCATTGGTGCCGGCATGTCTGGATTGGTTGCAGCATCCCTTTTAAAACAAGCAGGGCATGAGGTTACGATATTGGAAGCAACCGGGAGGGTCGGAGGACGTATCTTGACCATACGTGAACCATTTTCAGAAGGTTCCTACCTTGAAGCCGGTGCCATGCGCATTCCTAATTATCATTACTTAGTAGTTGAATACATCAAGAAGTATGGTTTACGAGTCAACACTTTTGTTAATGCGACTCCAAATGATCCCATTTATGCTAACGGAATCAAAACAACCGCTGCCATATATCAACGGAATCCGGATATACTTAGGTACCCTGTAGCTCCCCATGAAAGAGGTAAAACAGCTGAAGAATTACTCAACATGGCAATTAAGCCTGTGACTGACTTCATCAATCAAAACCCACGTAGAAATTGGGAAATAGTCATAAAAGAGTTTGATAAATACTCCATGAGCTTCTTTTTGCAGTACAATCCAGTAGGAATGAGCCTTTCAACAGGGGCGATTGAAAGCATCAAAGTCCTGATGGGATTAGAAGGATTCCCGGAACTTTCTTTTCCTGCCCTACTTCGGGAGCTTATGCCACTCTTTAATCCAGACATAGGATTTTTTGCAATCGAAGGGGGAAACGACCGGCTTCCTTATGCTTTTCTACCTGAACTGAAGGATAGTCTCAACTTCAGATATGAAGTGACAAAGATCATCCAACATGATAATCAAGTAACCATCCACTCTAAACATACTCAAAGCCAAAACCCCTTAACGGTTACCGGTGACCTTGCCATCGTGACTATCCCACTTCAATTGTTGCAATTTATAGATATTGAACCCCGGAACTCCTTTTCCCATAATAAGTGGAAGGCAATAAGGGAGCTCCATTATGCTGCGTCCACGAAAATCGGACTTCAGTTTACACATAGGTTTTGGGAAAAGGAAGGAATCTTCGGTGGTAAATTGAGCACCGATTTACCGATTAGATTTTCTTATTATCCCAGGCAAACGAGCAACCAGAGTGAATCCGGTCTCATCTTAGCAAGTTATACATGGGAAGATGATGCCACTTTGTGGGATATACTTCCTGAGAATGACCGTATACAACACGCATTGAAAAATTTGGCCCAGGTCCATGGAAAACAAGTATACGATCATTTTTTATCAGGGGCTTCTTATAGCTGGACAATGAATCAGTATTCATACGGTGCTTTCTCCATGTTTAAACCTGGTCAGGAAACGGACTTGTTTCCATATATCCCAACACCTGAAGGAAGGGTCCACTTCGCCGGTGAGCATACATCAACCGTTCCAGCATGGATTGAAGGAGCCGTTCAATCCGGCATCAGGGTTGCACATGAAGTGACGAATCTGCCTGGAACATTCAGTGAGCCTTTTTAAAATAACCAATCAATCAACTAAAAGGCACTTGACATAAAACCTTCCCATTTGGAAGGTTTTCTTTTGACCAGTCACTATATCCCTCCTTTGAAACTACGTCTACGACCCTTATATCCACTTCTTGATGAATGACAGCATTACTGAAAATTTCGTCCCATTTCTTCTTATTTTTCATCCAAAGCTTTGGATGCTGATTTTCCACATACCTAATATTGATCGTCAAATGATCCCCGTTCAATTCCGTCTTGATTTTCTTCCTAGTCCTATTGATCACTTCAACACATAATGGTTTACCGTGTTGGACCGCTTCGATTAATCCTCCCTTTACCTCACCATTCAACCAATTTAATGCAGCTATATCTTCATCACTCATGACCCCGGCCAACTTTGAATTGTTGATCACCCCTGCACCCTCCAAAATTAATTTCCCGCCCCTAATATCAGCGGCCTGAATGGCTAAGGTCTACCCTCTCCGTAGAAGGTTCACCAAACGTTAATCCAATTTAATATGGAAATGGTTAATTTGTAATTAAATTGCAAATGCTAGGATAACTAGCTTTAGATTAGAGGTGACAACATTTGTTTAACCGCGGAAAATTCAAAAAAAAACCCAATCAACCAAACGATAAAAGTGATGAATTAAATAAAACTTCAGAAGTAAGGGATCTTTTCAATACCCTTTCTTCATCCACTGATTTCGTAAACCACCAAGGAACATATAATGGCATAGGATATTGGGTATCCTTTTATCGCTCTTTAATCGATGCAAAGGAGCTTCACGAAAGTATTCTTTCTGTCATACCGACTCTGGAAACGATAAATTTGGAGCAAATAAAGGAAAACGTACCTATTGAAAATACACTGATTTCCAGTACCAAGATTGTAATCGAAGAAAGGATCATGAGAGGCGAAATTGCACTTCGCTTAGATGAAAATCTTGATGAATGCCTATTAATCAATGTTGCAGCCCAAATAGGAAGACAAGTTGAGAAGCCTGAACTCGAATTTGGGATCATAAGTGCTCAAGAAGCGTTTGTCGAGGATATTGATACTAATCTGAATCTAGTTAGAAAAAGGCTGCCTATCCCTGGATTGCAAGTAAGTGAAAAGACTGTGGGGTCATTGTCTAAAACAAAAGTGGCAGTGTTATCAATAGAAGGGATCGTTGATCAGGAAAATGTAGATAATGTTATACAAAGGATCAATGACATAGAATTTGATGAAATATTGGATGGGTCCAATCTCGCGCAAATGCTATATGATAATTCAAATACCTTATTTCCCCTTTTTCTAAATACGGAAAGGCCTGATCGCATCGCAAGCGCACTGGCTGAAGGTAAAGTAGCCTTGCTAATCGATAGGTCATCCTCAGTACTCATTACTCCGACCATTTTGTTGGAATACTTTATAACCATGGAAGATTATAATATGCCTTGGGTTCCGGCATCTGCTTTCCGGTTATTAAGGATATTCGCGGTCGCTTTTTCGATATTTGCCACTCCTATTTATGTAGCCGTTCTTACTTATCACTATGAACTGATCCCTAAAGATCTTTTGGAAACGATCGTCACTTCAAGGAACTTAATCCCATTTCAGCCATTGATCGAAGCATTATTCTTGGAGATTTCCATAGAGCTATTACGGGAAGCGGCTGCCAGGCTGCCAACTAAGGTGGGTCAGACATTAGGCATCGTCGGCGGTATCGTAATCGGTCAAGCAGCCGTTGTAGCTGGTTTGACCAGTAATATCTTATTGATCATCGTTGCCCTCTCGGCATTGGCATCATTTGTTACTCCTATTTACAAAATGGGTAATGCCATACGGCTGCTGCGGTTCCCCTTTTTAGTGGGAGCCCAAATTTGGGGGGGACTTGGCATAATCATTACGGCCGTGTTTTTGATGACCCACCTTATCAAATTAACGTCAATGGGACACCCGTACCTTGAACCCATATACCCATTTCGTATGCAAGATTGGAAAGACAGCTTTGTACGTCTTCCCTTTAATGTTTTCAAGTCGCGCCCTGTAAATTTACGTCCTGATGATAGATCCAGACAGCCACAGCCAAAAAAAGCCAGAATCAAAAAAAATGATTTTAATGAATGATCTTAAATGAGGGGCCTGTATGAACCAAGCTGGTGTTAATGAAAAATATAAGGTATCACCGTTCTATGTGTTTTTTTTAGTGCATTCCATGCAAACGGGAGTAGGCGTTTTAAGTTTTCAAAGAGTTTTAGCAAAGTCGGCGGGAACTGATGGCTGGATTTCGATACTACTTGCCGGACTGATCGTTCATATATTGATCTGGATCATATATAAAATATTATGTATCGTCCCAGGTGATATCATTTCTGCCAATAATCATGCATTCGGAAAATGGATTGGGAATTTTTTCAGTCTATTATTCATTCTTTACTTTTTGGTCCTTGGGATGGATATGATTAACAGCTATATAAATATCATACATGTTTGGATGTTTGAAGCGGTAGCTTCTTGGGCGTTTACAGTGGTTTTCTTGCTTCTGATTTATTATATAAATACGGGAGGCTTCCGAACAATTACGGGAATTGCCTTTTTAAGCGTCATTTTGTCTTACTGGATTTTCTTTGTCCTATTTTATGCCATGAAATACTCTGAATTCACCAATTTACTCCCTATATTCGACCACAATCTATTGGATATACTGAAGGGAACCAGAAGTACTTCCTTGACTTTTCTTGGTTTTGAAATGATCCTGATGTTTTATCCGTTCATCAAGGATGCTAAAACATCACAAAAATATGCTCATGGAGGGGCATTAACAACAACCTTATTAACCGTTTTCATTTATTTAGTTTCACTGATTTTTTATTCACACAAACAGTTGGAGCTGACTATCTGGCCGACACTTACAATGACCAGCATTGTCGAACTGCCCTTTATTCAGCGATTTGAATATATAGGAGTTTCTTGGTGGGCCATTTTTGTCATACCCAACATGACCATCTGCTTGTGGGCTGCCAGCAGGGGTATCAAGCGCATATTCAATGTTCAGCAAAAGTATCCATTATGGGCGATATCCATTATTATCCTTCTCACTAATATATTTGTTTTTGATCAAGATTCTATATATATATTGAACAAAATCATCAATCCATACGCCGTGCTTTTCCTTACATTACATTTGCCTCTTCTTTTAGCCATCATTTATATAAAGAAAAGGAGGAAACGTTTATGAGAAAATTATTTCTTGTCATCTTGGCTTTTCCCCTCCTTTGCAGCTGTGCCGAGCCAAGAGTGGTTGATGAAGTCGATATGTCCCAAGCCATTGGCTACGATATACGAAAGGATAAAATAATTGAAGGAATGTTCATCATCCCTATCTTCCAACAGGACAAGATGGGTATGTATCAAATCTTAACTGGAACATCGACAACAACGAGTGATGTTCAGGCTATCGTATCCAAAAAAGCGGATAAGCCGGTGATGCTTGGACAGACACGCATCGTTTTATTTAGCGAAAAAATCGTACATGAAATAGGAATGACAGAATTGACCGACTATCTCTACCGTGAGCCTCAACTTGGAAACAGGGTCTTTTTGGCCATCGTTGAAGGAAAGGTCAAGGATTTCGTAAATACAAAACCGCCAAATACGAATGTAAATATTGGAGTCTATTTATCGGATTTGATCAATCAACAAATTGAAACAGGGAACGGCCCGGATACAAACCTCCATCTTTTTTTAGGAAACTCTCTAGAACCAGGCGGCGATTCGTTTCTTCCTTTGTTTAAGTTAATTAATAAAGAAGTTGCAGTATCAGGAGTGGCCTTGTTTCATGAAAATAAAATGGTCAGTAAAGTTCGAACGGATGATATGTTCATTTTCAAGACATTAGTTCAAAACCATAGGCGGGGGATTTACAAATTCAAATTAAAAGACAAAAATAGTAGCGATATCGTAGTGGAAAGTATACGA
>NZ_JBHVQU010000133.1:0-10218 GCF_042886655.1 Peribacillus sp. NPDC058002
CTCATGAAGTATCCATAACAATCCAGACCATATGGTACATAGACGCGCATTTTGTAACCTTGCTTGACCAATTCGTATTGAGTTTTATTTCTCATGCCATAAAGCATTTGAAATTCGAATTGTGTATTCGGGATGTCGAACTTCTTAGCCAGCTCTTTTGTATATTCGATGATTTTGTCATCATGTGAGGCAATGGCCGTATAATTTCCGTTAAGAAGACTTTGCTTAATCAACTTTTTATAGTTTTCGTCTACATCATTCTTTTCGGGAAAAGCTACCTCGGCAGATTCCTTGTAGGCACCCTTTACGAGACGCAGGAATGGCTTATATTGGCCAAGGTCCTCCAAATCTTTCTCTGTGCGGAATAAATATGCTTGTAGAACAGTACTTATGCAGCTGTATTTTTCTTTGAACTGTCTAAAGATATCGATAGTTGCCTGACAGCGAACTTCATCTTCCATATCGATCGTGACCATGACTTTATGTTTTTCGGCTGTATCAAGAATTTTCGTCATATTCTCGATCACGAGTTTATGATCGATATCAAGTCCCAAAGAAGTCATCTTCAGAGAAACCTGTGAATCAAGTTTTTCCCTGCTGATCATTTCGATGGTTTCGATGCATTCCGCCGTCCGTTCTTGAGTCACTTCCTTAGAATCAACGAATTCCCCAAGGTGGTCTACTGTAACAGACAAGCCGCTATTGTTAAGTTGTTTAATGAATTTAATGGAACTTTGGAAATCAGTTCCCCCAATGATCTTTCCAGCAGCGAAATTTCCTCCGCTTTTTTTAGCAATATTATTAAGCAGATTATTTTTAGATAAAAACAAGAAAAAGTCCCTTGTAATGGCTTCCATATAAAGCGCACCCCCTAAGAAGATGTATTTCAATAAATTAAGCTTACGGTTTTTCGACAATATTCTCAATGTTCTAAAAAAACAATAATTCTGTCATTTGTTTGTCGGTTTTGGACAAATGAAAAGGTTTACATTGTTTCTTGTATGTTCGGATGAAACGAGGGTTTATATTTAAACTTAAAGAGAAACGCTAGAGGTAGAGCCTTTATTAGTAAGCAATGATGTGAATGACATCAATAAAAACGTTTAAAAAAGTGGCATCTCGACCATAATCATCCAATGCGTTATAATGAACCTTATTTAACAGAATGGGCAAGGTCCAAGAAAAAACGATAAATGACTAAAGTAAAATAGATGTAAAACCATAATTAAGTCGCATCGGCAAGCCGGGGAGGTTAAGGAATGATGGATGCTGTACTTGAAGAACTTAGAGAAACATCAGGATTGATAATAGGATTAATCTTGGCCCTGGTAATAATGGGTCTGATCGGCTATGCCCTTACGAATGTACATGAATCGATTGTGTCACCTGTGGTTCAGTTCATAAAGAAAATGGTTAATCGAAAATAGCTTAATAGGAATATATAACCTTTTGTCCCTTTTAGACAATCCCTGCAGGGTTTTTCTAAAAGGGACAAAAGAACCGCAAGATATATACATATCATCGGAAAAACCCCCGCTCCTAATGGAAGTGGGGGTTTATTTTTTAGATTCAGAACCCAGCCTTGGGCGAATCATTTTGTTCTGGGGGAGGTCAAATACGAAACAAGGTCATGGAGAACGAATTATCGTACCGTGGCCCACTGGCAATCCAGTTGTTGCTGGATAAGAAAGGATATTCAAAGGACTAACCTTCGAACTTGTATGATCATGGGTGTATGTAATTGAAAATAACGGAACGCAGGCAATATTGGAAGGGACTTCAAAGTGGGAAGGTTCGCTTGGGAAGTTAAGGACATGCGGCTGCTGGATGACTTTATTCGAGCGAAAGGAAAGTATGGTTTATGGGGCATGAACAAGGATTGAACAAATGCATTTAGCCCCGGCCATTACGCTAGGGCCCTTTTTGTTTACAAATCAAAGTAGTCATCTGCCTTTGCGCCAGCATCTATGCTCCGAACCGCCTTCATGATTTTCTTTAAAACCCCGGCTGACGGTACATACTTAGGATCGCTGCAAACTCTGCTTATCGTATTACGTGAGATTCCTGACGCACTGACAAACTCCTCTTGTGTATATCCGTGCTTATCGATTAATTTACCGACCTTGCTCCGCAGCTTGCTCTTTCCGAATCTAAACATTTGATAACCTCCTAGAATCATTTACTAGCAGTCTAGTCCAACTTTCACAAAAATATACACATAGTTTCGCAAAAATTAGGCATGCAAACGGTTGGTCGGAACAAACCAGTTTTGACAAATTGTATGATGAAGCTCCAAGTTCTTTGAATTTATTTCCATTTCAATTATAATAGTATGTGTAAGCTAACAGACTGGATAAGGTAAGTGAATGGTTAATTCATATGTTACTTAGGAGGGAATCATGGGAAGATTAGTTCATTTCGAGATTCATGTGAATGACATGGAACGGGCAAAGAAGTTTTATGGAGAGGTATTTGGATGGTCATTTCAAGATTGGAGTGAGTATGCAGGCATGCCTTACTTTGGAGCGGTAACTGGCGATGAGAAAGAACTTGGGATCAATGGTGCTTTGATGCAGCGTCAAAGTACTCCGCCGGAAACAAACCAAGCATTAAATGGATTTGCTTGTACAATGGGCGTGGAAGATTACGATTTAACGGAAGCTAAAATCATTGGGAATGGCGGTAACGTCGCAATGCCCAAATATGCCCTGCCTGGTATGGCTTGGCAAGGCTACTATATGGATACCGAAGGCAATATATTCGGAATTCATCAACCTGATGTAAACGCAAAATAGAGTGGATAATAGGTGAATTAAAACATGAAATCACAAGACACGGCAGCCATGCTTGAAATTTTACGCAATATCTGCCTTGCACTGCCTGAAGCTGTTGAACATATTGACGGCTTCGGCCACAATACTTTTAAAGTCAATGGAAAATCCTTCGTGATTTCAGGTGAAAGCGAGAAAGGATTCCGCTTGTCGTTCAAGTCAGATCGAGAAACTCAAGAATTATTGCTGCAAAACGAGAATTTTTTCAAAACCCCATATATAGGACATCACGGTTGGGTTTCTATTCAAAATCCGGATAAGGAAGACTGGGATGAATTGACCTATCTAATTAAAGAAGCCTATTTACGCGCGGCACCGAAGCGTTTGGTTAAGAAATGGAATGAGTTGCATAAAAAGTGAAGAAGGGCGGACGATCTGCCTTTCTTTATTTTTTTAGGTTCTTTCATCATTCCATTGGAGCGGCCAAAAGAGTTCTGTGTAAAAGAGACTCCGGAATTTGCAAAAGATAAAGAGGCATTGTTGTCTCTTGATGACTATCAGTGTGTATCATGAAATAAGCAGCTATCTTCAAAAATTGCGAGAATCAATCAGGTTTGATTGACGGAAAGGTGTATGGTTGAAGTGAATGTTGAATCTTTTTTTCCTGAGAACATTAAAGCGGCACTTAAGAATGATCCGCCCGGTGCATGGATGCCAAATTTGCCAGAAGGTTGCATTCGCTTGAGTTCAGGCTATCCTGATCCTGCTCTCGTTCCTGCTGAGGAGCTCAAGGTAGCTGTAGCCAGACTTCTTGATGAGGAGCAGGATTTGCCGCTCCATTATATCGGAAGTCCAAGAATTGCAAGACTAAAGCATCAAATCCAAAAAAAATTGGGAGAGCGTGGAATTTCCATTTTGGAAGATCAGCTTTTGATTACATCAGGAGCTTGCCAGGGGATCGATCTTATTGCCCGCGTCCTTCTTGATGATAAAGCGGTCGTAGCGGTAGAGTCTCCCACTTATATGGAAGCTTTAGAGATTTTTCAAAACTATACGAAGCAGATTATTAGTATACCCATAGATGAACAGGGACTCCAAACGTACCGATTAAAAGAAATGCTGGATGAAAGGAAACGTACAGGTCTAACCCTCCCGCGTTTTCTATATACAATCCCAACCTTTCAAAATCCTACAGGGACGACTATGACAATGGAGCGCCGGAAGCATTTAGTGGAGCTCTCCATCGAGTTTGATTTCCTCATTATAGAGGATGATGCATACGGAGAACTATCCTTTGATAAAAATCCGGTGCCGATAAAATCTATGGATAAATGCGGGCGAGTCCTCCAAGTTGGGTCTTTATCCAAGGTTGTTGCACCAGGAATGCGGATTGGATGGATAACAGGGGAAAGTGAATTCATTAAGGCTTTAGAGTGGTTTAAAAAAGATTTGGACCATCCATTTGCTCAAAGTGCAATGGCTGTATACTTAGAAAATACCGATTTTGAGAAACGGCTCGACCTTCTAAAAGATGTGTATCGTTCTAAATGTACTGCGTTAATCCGTGCGATGAAACAATTTCTTCCTGAATCCGTTTCCTGGTATGTACCAGATGGCGGTTACTTTGTATGGATGAGAGTTCCAGGTGTTGATACGTCGGATCTATTATCACAGGCACTGGCTGAGGGTGTTTCATATGTTCCAGGGAAATACTTTTTCTTGGATCAAAACGATGGAACCGAGTTTCTCCGGCTCTCGTTCAGTTATGCCAATGAGGAAGAAATAATAGAGGGAATTCGAAGGTTAGGACAGCTTATCGCATCTTTTTTCATAGATTGTCCTGAAGGGTTGTAAGTTAGTTAATCATTGCAATGATAAGGAGACGTAAAAAATGATTAGACTTACAAAAAAACCTCAAAAGAAAGTATATACAGATTTAATCAATCTTGCTTTTGATACATGTGATAGATTTCATCTGGTGATTAGAAAAGACATGGGTCCTTTAGATATGTTTAAGGATTTTTTGAAACAATTAGACAGTTCCCTTATAGAAGTAAAAGAAGAATCCGAATGGGCCAGTAATATTCTTCTGATGGTGAAAAAGCGTTTGTTTACTATTATCATACAGATTCCTCTGCTAAAGCCATTATATTGGATGCGACAAACTCCTTATATGACTGGGTATATCCTCAATTACCAGAGGATTTATCATTTTTCAAAAACGGAAAAGAATGGTTGGCAACGAATAGCCATGAACAGGAATGCTATATTCTGACCGAAGATAAAAATGAAATTGATAAAGTTATGAATATTAAAGGAATAAAAGCAAGTTTAGAAGAATAGAGCGTTAATCCATCATTCAATAAAATGACTTTTATAAAGCAGTCTATCTTGGAATAAATTCCATCATAGATTGCTTTATTCTATATAATAAGGGGTTCCGAAATTTGAACGCCACTTCCCTTTACTCTAAAATTTTTGAAAAAATGGTCAACTAACTAATCATTCAAGAGTCAAAAATAATTCGTGAACAGGAAGAAAGTAATAATAAAGCTTTAAAAGAACTCATCAAAAAAAAACCCACCAACATCTCATGTGTTGTCAATTATACTCCACGCATGTTGAAGTCGTGACGGATTTGGAATGGAAGATTCTAATTAAAAAATGCCCTTGCTAGTTTAAATAAACATTTGCCAGTTCTACCCTGATTTCGTTGAAAAGTACTTTTGCGATTTCGGGGTCTTTTTACTGTTAAACCCTTGTCATTCCAGTTTTCTTCCGATTGTATTTTTAGTTATTTTGGCAAATCTTTATTTTAACTTGAACAGTGGAATGCTGGTTGATGGGTTGGGTTTCAGTAGGAGATATTTTGTAAAAAGAGTGTGAAGTTAAAATAAAACCCGATTCCGGGAAATAAACATATCCGATCAGTTTGATAAAAAGTGATTAAGCATGGTATAAGTGTAAAAGAAGCAGGGACATTTTGCTTTTTAATTTTGGGATAAGGGGTTGGCCCGGTATCCCATAATGAGAGGATTTGGATTTGAACATGATAGATAATTTTTGGCGTGATTTACCACGGCCTTTTTTTATACTGGCACCAATGGAAGATGTGACGGATGTTGTTTTTCGCCATGTAGTGAGTGAAGCAGCCAGACCTGATGTGTTTTTTACAGAGTTTACAAACACGGAGAGTTATTGTCACCCAGAGGGGAAACAAAGTGTACGTGGACGTTTGACTTTTACAGAGGATGAACAACCAATTGTAGCCCACATATGGGGGGATAAGCCTGAACACTTTCGGCAAATGAGTATTGGTATGGCGAAACTAGGTTATCGGGGTGTGGATATCAATATGGGCTGTCCTGTACCTAATGTGACACAGAATGGGAAGGGAAGCGGCCTTATCCGTCGTCCCGAAGTTGCAGCAGATTTAATACAAGCAGCAAAAGCAGGAGGATTGCCGGTAAGTGTAAAGACAAGGCTTGGTTTCACGGATGTAGACGAGTGGCACGACTGGCTGACACACATATTGAAACAAGATATTGTCAATCTATCCATTCATCTGCGTACAAGAAAGGAAATGAGCAAAGTAGATGCTCATTGGGAACTAATCCCGGAGATCAAGAAACTTCGTGACAAGGTGGCACCAGATACACTCTTGACGATCAATGGGGATATCCCTGACCGTCAAACTGGCTTAAAGCTCGCTCATCAATACGGCATTGATGGAGTTATGATTGGGCGCGGTATTTTCAATAATCCATTTGCCTTTGAAAAGCAGCCGAAAGATCATAGTAGTAAGGAGTTGCTTGATCTATTAAGGCTGCATCTGGATCTCCATGATAAATATTCAAAATTAGGACTACGTCCGTTCAAGGCTCTTCATCGCTTTTTTAAGATATATGTCCGCGGGTTTCGAGGGGCAAGTGAATTAAGAAATCAATTAATGAGCACAGAGTCAACAGATGAAGTGCGTGCATTGCTTGATAACTTTGAGTCAAAGAATCTTGATGGAATGGGATAACGGTAGAAGTGTTCCCATTCAGGTGAAAGCGAAGTAGGACGTTACTTTATATGTTTGTTAATACATGTAAAAAGCACACCCAAATGGCTTCTTACATGAAATATTGCTAAAGGAATCAGATGATACTGGTTCCTTTATTTTTTTGTGAAATCCACCAAACCCTCCATGCGTTGTCAATTATAGTCAACCCGTGTGGTTAGAAATTCACTTGAACATGCGATCGATTTTGAACTAGTTTCTAAAAATTCAGCAGCGAAAATCAAACTGTCAAAAGCAAATAAAAAAGGAATCAATTATAATCATCTTTCTCCTGGCATGAACTCCGGGGATGCGACAAGGTGAAATACCCGGACTACGCGGAAGATGCTGACTTAGTGAAAGGGGGAATAACTATTAGACAAACGTTAAGTCACGACGGAAGGACAATAATAAATGGGGCTAAAACCAAGTCGGGTTTACGAACCATTAATTTATCTGAGAAGGATGCTGAAAGGGTGAATTAACCGTTTCAAAAGAGAAACTTAGATTAGGGGATATTTATCAAGATCACGTATTTAGTGGCTTGCGCTCAGCATGGAACTCCTGATGATCCAGCCAATGTGAGCAGAACTTTAAATGAATGATTAAATTAGTCGATGTACCTAAAATCCGTGTTGTTCAAGGGGATATATGAAGGTCATCTCAGAACGATTGAGACACAGTAATCAAAGGGAAGGATTAGATAAATAGAAAAAAACCCTTGCTACGCAAGGGTTTTCGGATATGGAGCATAGCGGGATCGAACCGCTGACCTCTACGCTGCCAGCGTAGCGCTCTCCCAGCTGAGCTAATGCCCCGAATTGAGGTACAATAATTATTTTATCGGATTTTGGTGAAAAGTCAATATTAAATATGAGATTTTTGCAAAAATGATAAATAGCCATTAATTTAAGAGGATGCCCAATTGGGGGGATGGTCTAAAACTTAGCGGACTCGTTGAGGCTCGATCTCTTAATATTGAGGGAAATTAAAAGGGGTTCGGAATATTTAATTCCGAACCCCTTTTATCTTTATCCTGTATTTTCGATCTCAACCCTTTTAATCTCCTTAAGATTGGAGACGGTGTAATACACTTCCGATGTTCTGATTTTATGATCGACCAAAACTTTAAGTGTCAAAAGGTGGTTGTCATTTGCCACATCTTTGATTCTAAGGTTTTTGATGAATATTTTTTCGTCTTTGATTTTTTTCAGTACGATGGCAATGTCATCTTTATTTTGTACGACCAGCTGCAGAAGAATTTCTTTTTGCCGTAACTTCATCGGTCCGAGCCAGGTGACGATTGCGGGCACCAATTCGACACTAATGATCAATAGGATGACGCCGGCTATTGCTTCGACAAAGAATCCTGCTCCAACGGCGATTCCGATTCCCGCCGCTCCCCAGATGATGGCGGCTGTCGTTAATCCGGATATGCTGTTGTTGTCCCTCCGGAGAATGACGCCTGCACCGATAAAGCCGACCCCGGAAACGATCTGAGCCGCCAGACGCAAGGGGTCCATTGTGATATTTACGTCGTCGCTCCCCGGGAACTTATAAGCGGATTCCATGGAAACGATCGTTAATAAACAGCTGACGATTGAAATGACCAGGCTTGTTTTTAATCCAACGGGTTTTCGTTTCATTTCTCGCTCTAGTCCGATAATTAGTCCAAGGAGAGCTGAAATCCCCAATTTAATAAGGATTTGCAGTTCCGATTGAGGGTCGAATGTCCATTCCATTTTGTTTCACCACTTCCGAATTATTATCGAATAATAAGATCATCTGTTGCCATATACCCGTTTTCTAAAAAAGACTACCCTAATAATTTTAACATAGTAGAATAGAGTTCAATGAAACGTAATTCCGTTGAAAGGAGGAATTTAAGTAAATGCCAAAATTGAATCCTTATGTAGCGTTAGCGATCGGTGTGGCATCCGTATCGTTTTCGGCCATCCTTGTTAAATTGGCGACAGCTCCATCGGGTGTTATCGCCTTTTACCGTTTATTATTTACTGTGCTTCTAATGTTGCCGGTTTTCTTGGTGAAATACCGTCATGAACTTAAATTTATTAAAAAAATGGATTGGCTGTATTCGATTGCGGCAGGCGTGTTTTTGGCTTTTCATTTTATATTATGGTTTGAATCGCTTAATTACACATCTGTCGCGAGTTCAACTGTGCTTGTCACACTCCAGCCTTTATTCGCTTTTGCCGGAGCCTACCTGTTTTTTAAAGAAAGGTTTTCGATGAAGGCGATATTGAGCGGCGTCATTGCGATAGCAGGCAGCCTTGTCATTAGCTGGGGTGATTTGAGAATCAGCGGTATGGCGCTTTGGGGAGATATACTTTCGCTTATCGCATGTGCGCTGGTAACCGGTTATTTACTGTTTGGTCAAAATGTTCGAAAACGCATCTCTTCTATAACATATACTTTTGTCGTGTATGCAATCAGCGCTGTCGCATTGTTTTTCTATGTGATCTTCAAAGGAGAGGCATTGGCGCCTTATCCTGCTACCGATTGGATCAATTTCGTTCTGCTTGCGATTTTCCCGACTCTATTAGGGCATTCTTTATTCAATTGGTCACTAAAGTGGTTAAGCACTTCGACGCTTTCAATGGGAATTTTACTTGAACCGGTGGGAGCGACAATTCTGGCTTATTTCATATTGGATGAACCGATACTCTGGACGCAGGTCCTTGGAGGTACCATCATATTGGGTGGTTTGATGATGTTCTTAAAGGATGAAAAGAAAAGCAAGGTAAATAAAGAGGCGCAAGTTTCCGTATAAAAGCAGTAAGTCTCCCGACTTACTGCTTTTATTTAATAGGGGTGAAACAAATAGGTGATCCGTGTGAAAATCAATCCAAAAGTAAAGCTGAATAAAAACGTCGTACCATTCACTTTGCCTTTTTCCCTGCTGAACTTGATGGCTTCATAAAAAGCGGTACTGAATAAATAAAGGGCCATACAGTAAGAAATGAGTAATCCGATTAATGAGAGATTCATTGCTTCACCTCATGGAAAAAAGATATCTATATATGTCTATTTGTGTTTCTATTGAAATATGCTTCGTTTATTCATAATACATGAGCTTGGTCCGGAAACAGGGTGGGTGTGATGATGATGTAAAGAATATATAGAAGGGAACAGGTGAAAATGTTTTTTTTGAAAAAGTTTTATAAAACGTATTGCAAACACTTTTAGTACATGGTATATTATTTCTTGTCGCTAAGACAACAACTTAAACAACTAACAAGTTGGAAAAACATTTTTAAAAAAGTTGTTGACGAAACGTGACAGAATGTGTTACATTATAGAGGTCGCTTCTGAGAGAAACGACAACAAAAATTGCTCTTTGAAAACTGAACAAAACAAAGCGCCAACGTTAAATTTTAAGTG
>NZ_JBHVQU010000134.1:0-10131 GCF_042886655.1 Peribacillus sp. NPDC058002
GCCCTTTATAGAGCTCGCGCAATCCAGTTAACCTGTCAAGGAATACCGCTTCACTTTCGTTCTCCATCGAGGTGCGGACAATCAATCCCTCATCAGCATTTTTATACTGCAAGGCCGTTTCCCGCCACTGCTTTTGAAGATCATCGTTTTTGAATTTCTTTGAAACACCAACATAATCTATTCCATGTATGTATACGAGGGATTCTGTTGAAAACTCGATCAGCCCAGTCAATTTAGCTCCTTTAGTGCCCGTTTCATCCCGAGTCACCTGAACTAGCAGCTTTTCTCCCTGATGGACAAATTGACCGATGGATGCTTTCCCATCCGTTTTTTTTGTCTGCTGGAAAGAGGGAATCTCGTCACGGTGTAAAAAACCATTCCTCTCTGCACCATAATCAATGAAGACGGCATCCATTCCCGGTAAAACCTTCGTCACTTTCCCAAGATAAATATTGCCGACCGTACTGCGCTTTTGAGGCGGCATGATTTCAAGTTTACGTAAAACACCATTCTCAAGTACGGCCACTCTTTTTTCGCGTGAAGCTAAGTTCGCGATCATTTTTTTCATCAAAAAAAATCCTCTCCTCAATTTGAAGAAAGGATAACATATTTAATAAGAATATAATAGGTCGCCGATTTTCCCGTTTGTCATTTTCTCGGAAAAATAGGCGTGAAGGATTTCCGTTTCATCCAACGAGCCGGTCTCTTTCCCGTTTTTCATGATGATGACGGGGTGTTTACAACCGCGTTGAAACAGTTCCAGCACTTTAAAAATCGGTTCTTGTGAATCCACCGAGATCGGCTTCAGTTTCGCTAAATCATTCGTATGCCCATAATGGCGCTGCAAAAGAAAACGGATGAAAGCGTAATACCTCTGCCGCCATTCCATGACCAGTGAGAGACTTATGAAAAAGATGATGAGCCAGATGTTCAAATTGAGCGGATCCAGAATGATCCAGGTCACAAAAGCCAGGACTGCGAATACTGCAGAAAAGTGAAGTGTATGTTTCTGCGCTTCCAGAAAGGTGCAGTATAGGGATACACCGATGAATAGCAGCCGTCCCCCGTCCAAGGGCCAAATTGGCAGCAGATTAAAAATCAGCAGCATAAGATTCATATACAAAAAGGGCTGATACAGCTCATATGGGATGATAGAAAAGAAATAGAGCAAAAAAGCTGCACCAATGAGCCAAACATGTTGAAGCGGACCGGCAAGCACCACCGCCAAATCCTCCTTCAAGCTCTTATTTCCGTACTCCTCAGTCTCGACAGCCCCGCCAAAAGGAAGAAGCTGGATTGACTTTATCCGCCATTTGAAATGCTGGGCACAGACAGCATGCCCCATTTCATGAATGAAGACGATGAGCAACAGCATCATCACTTCAACGAAATGGGCAGTGAGGATGGCGATGCCAATGACAAACCACAATGTCGGGTGCACCCTGATTTTAAACAGTAATTTTCCATATTCACTCAAAGGAAATCACCTTTTTAGGATCGACGAAAGCATCATTTTCTTTTATCGCCAAATAAAATCTTCCCTTGGATCCATCTTCACTTAGTGTAACCTGTCCGACTTCATTGCCCTTTTTAACGAACTCATACAATTTCACATCAATTCCTTCCAGCTGCCCATACCAAGACTCACTTTTATTGGCATGCTGAATGACGACCGTCTTTCCAATCCCCTCCTTTTCACCGGCAAAGATGACTACCCCTTCATTGACGGCCTCGACCTTTGAGCCTTTGCTCGTTTCCAATATGATTCCCTCACCGTTCGTCTCGAAGTTTTGGGTAATTTTCGCAGAGGCTGGCATTGCATATTCTTCATTCGAATCAACAGTTTTCTTATCGGCCTCATTCGGTAAAAAAGCGATCGGTTTACCAAACGCACTTTCATACCAGTTGGAGATTGAAGCGAACTGAAATTCCTTGTTCATGTTCTCCGTGACAAAACTTCTGGCAGGGTCCAGCCGCACAGAAGGGTGTTTGAACATCACGGCGATAATCAGGAACAGGCATACACTGGCAAGGATTTTAAAGAAAAAATATTCTTTCTTGAAAAGCGGATGATCTTTCTCGGAATATCCGTTATATGAATCAATCCCATATGGTTCTTCATTGTTGATCTCCGTCCAACTGCTGCCACCTGCCGGTTTATCATTGAACTTGCGTCTCTTGGCGATACGATTTCGGATATCTTTCCTGCGATCATCCATTCCAGATTCCCCCCCTGCTCATGTCAAAGCGCTATATTACAGCGTATGAGCAACTTGTCCAGACTATGACGGAGAAAAGATTTTCTTTCTGCACTTCCCTAAAAAAATTTTTTCAATGAAAAATCATCCGTAAATTTATGAATTACCAAGGGGGATTCGGATATCGTTTCAGAAAATCGAATAATTGAGATTGATATTGTCCCCCGAAATTTGTTATAATAAAGTGGTTTTAACATTATTGAGGGGGAACGTTTTTTTATGTCAATCGAAATAGGCAGCAAAGTACAAGGTAAAGTAACAGGTATCACTAATTTTGGAGCATTCGTAGAATTACCAGGAGGCTCAACAGGTCTTGTGCATATCAGTGAGGTAGCAGATAGCTATGTAAAAGACGTAAATGACCATCTTAAAGTAGGCGACCAAATTGAAGTAAAAGTGATTAGTGAGAAAGACGGAAAAACTGCCTTGTCCATCAAAAAGGCTATAGATAGACCCGAAGGGCAAACCTCTTCTTATACCAAACGCCCACCACGCCAAGGGGATAGCCGTTCTAAAGATTTTCGTTCAAAAGGTAATTTTCAACCAAAGGAAAATTTCGAAGATAAAATGGTTCGCTTTTTAAAGACTAGTGAAGAAAATTTATCGACTCTTAAACGCAGCACAGAATCAAAACGCGGCGGCAGAGGCGGAAGACGCGGATAAACCGCGCTGCATTTTTAGCATATAGATCAGGCAAGCCAATATGGCTTGCCTTTTTTATTTTGTAAGAAGCATAAAAAAAAGCGAGGGCATCAAATGCACCCCGCTTCCTGACAAAAGAATATAGATTTACCGCACGCTAAAGAATTTTTTCAATTTGGATATGAAGCCCTTTGGTTCGCTGCCAATTGGAGTCAAGGGCACAGATTCACCAAGGATTCTTCTGGCAATGTTCCGATAGGCAAGCGAAACTCTATTGTCCGGATTATAGGCAATGGGTTCCTTTTTATTCGCTGCCACAATGACTTGGTCATCATCAGGAATGACGCCGATCAAATCAATCTTAAGAAAATCGGCAACACCATCGATATCCATTTCTTCATCCTCATGTAGCAAATGGCCGCGTATCCGGTTGATGATCAATTGAGGCGGTTCAATATGCTCTTCTTTTTCAAGCAAGCCAATAATACGGTCGGCATCCCTGACAGCCGGTCTCTCTGCAGTCGTAACGATGATTGCCTTATCCGCCCCAGCTATGGCATTCCTGAAGCCCTGTTCAATGCCTGCAGGGCAATCAATGATGACATAATCATAGTCAGGCTTCATATCGCTTATGAGTTTCCTCATCTGCTCTTCGTTCACCACTGTTTTATCACTATTTTGCGGAGCTGGAAGCAAGTAAAGCAAATCCTCGAAATGTTTGTCCTTAATGAGCGCCTGGTGTATCTTACAGCGCCCTTCGACCACATCGACCAAATCATAGATGATGCGATTTTCCAATCCCATGATCACATCCAAATTCCGAAGACCAATATCCGTATCAATCAAGCAAACCTTCTTGCCTAGAAGAGCTAAAGATGTTCCTAAATTGGCGGAGGTGGTCGTTTTCCCGACACCACCCTTACCGGATGTTATAACTATTGCCTCTCCCACGATTAGAGACCCCCTTCTAATCTATTTAAATTAGGTCTATATTTCTTTAAGACTTGCAGTTTTTCTATTATGATATTTTCTTCTTCATCCATGAAGGCACATTCCAAGTCATGTCCCCATTTCGTATATTGGTCAGGAGATAAATTCACTTGTCCAGCAATGCGCAGCTGGGCAGGCTTCATGACAGAGGCTGCTATTATGGCCTCATTATTCCCTTTATAACCGGCATGGGCTATTCCCTTTAGCTGTCCCATGATATATATGTTGCCACCCGCACGAACCGTACCGTCGGGATTGACATCCCCAATTAAAAGTAAGTCTCCGGGAACTTCAAAAACCTGTCCCGACCTTATGACCTTGGTCACGGTCGTCACTTGGTTTTCATCTTTCCATCGTTTCGCTTCATCCTTCGTCAGGACATTCGAAATCATCTCATCCACGAAAAGCTTCTTCTTTTTATGGATGACCTCTTTAATCTTTTCTTCTTGTTGTTCATCAAGATAGCGGTTCCCTGTATGTACTTTTACGGAAATGGACGGGTCATTTTCTTGAAACTGATAGTTTGCCGAAAGCTTCACTTCTAACTCTTTCAATAA
Organism: Peribacillus sp. NPDC058002; assembly: GCF_042886655.1. Lineage (NCBI taxonomy): Bacteria > Bacillati > Bacillota > Bacilli > Caryophanales > Bacillaceae > Peribacillus > Peribacillus sp. NPDC058002. Next base: position 4,448 of record NZ_JBHVQU010000134.1, read on the forward strand.
TTCGGAAAATGAGCAAGAATCATCGAGATGAAGCATAAACCCGTCTTTTGTTCCCTTAATCATGACATTTTGCTGAATTCTTTTATTCATGACGTTTGTTTCACCTCAATGAAATATAATTCGACATAGGAAAACAAATTTCCTTTTTTCTACGTACAAGGAAAAGGGAAAATACATTTCCCCCCTGCTTCTTAAGACACAGGAACGTTATTCCGTTTCTCCTTGCAAATCAAGCTTTTCAATCATTCTTTTTAAAGGATAGCAGCTGATGATAATAAACGCTAGATTCAATAATAATGTCGGAATCAATCTCCGTTCCGCAAATTCACCAAATCCCATATCTGCAAAAGATAGGATGATATTCATCTGAAAGATGACAACCTCTAAAACTGCCGTGGATAAAAGCGCAGTAAGGCAGGCGATCAATATGTTATTTTGCAGGATTTTCATGCTTTTCGATATCAGATAGGCGAGAAAAGGCAGCAGGAACATGTAAATCCCCAGGATTTCCGTATATACAACATCATAAGTCAACCCAAGAATCGCCCCATAAAGCATACCCATTTTCCTGGATCCGTACATGGTCAGGAAAAAAACGAAAATCATCATGAAATGGGGCACGAGTATCTTATCGGACCCGAATGCATCTCCAGCGAACATCTGGGCGAAGATGCTTTCAAAAACAAAAAAAACCAAGGCTATAAAAGAAAGGATGAAATATCTCACTCAGCTCCATCCTCCCCTTCACTTTCTTTCGGTACACCGTCCACTTCGCGCTGAACGACCATAACATTATTAATATCATAAAAATCCGTCGAAGGTTCAATATATGCGGTCTGGTTCAATCCATATTGATCCACTTTTACATCGACAACTTTCCCGATCAGCAGACCTTTCGGAAAGATCCCGCCATAACCGGATGTGATGACCAATGAATTTTTCTTGATCTTTTTATCATATGGAATCCGTTTCATCAGCAAAAGGTTCTTTTTATCATCGAACCCTTCAATCAAGCCATATGCTTTATCATCACCTTGAATGATGGCCGAGACGCGGTTGGCTTTATCGATCGAACTTAAAAGTTGAACCGAGGCCGTGAAATCCGTCGCTGATTTCACCTTACCGACTAACCCATTGGATGTGATGACTGCCATGTTTTTTTCTACCCCATTACGCTTCCCCTTATTGATCGTCAGCATTTCATGCCAGCGGTCGGGATTACGGCCAATGACCGTCGCCTGAGTTGGCGAATATTTCCGCAGGTCATCTTCTTTTTTGAGGTTATCGCGAAGTTCTTCATTTTCTTCCTTTAAATCCTGGACTTGGGTTTTCAATAATACATATTCATCCAAGCGGGCTTTCAATTTTCTGTTTTCATCGTATGTATGTTGAAGGTCTTTTAAGCCCCCTACAAAACCTGTTATACCCGATACTGGCTTATTAAACACATTACCTACCCAGCCTGTCGTATCTTTCAGGAATTGCTCCGGCCAAGTCAACTCTTCTCTCTCCCTTAATGAAAAACCGATCAATGCCACGAGAACGATAATACTAACGAGCAAGAGAAGGAGCTTTTTATTAAAAAACTGTGGCATGGTGATTACACCTCTATCTAAAAATTTACTCTATGGTTTTAAACTTACACTATGGATTTAATTAAACTGTAGAACATAAGAAAACCGGCTCAAAATTGCACCTTTTGTTGAGCCGGCCCTATTTGAGAAGTAATGCTTATCGCGAATCTCTTGATTTAGTCTTGAATAAATGAATGTGGTCCAGCGCTTTTCCCGTTCCGATTGCAACACAATCCAGTGGATTCTCAGCGATGATCACCGGCATTTGCGTTTCTTCACTGATGACTTTATCCAAATTGCGCAGCAAAGCACCCCCGCCTGTCAATACAATGCCTCTGTCCATGATGTCAGCGGCCAATTCAGGTGGTGTTTTCTCTAAAGTGTTTTTCACGGAATCCACAATTGCAGAAACTGTGTCGCTTAATGCTTTGGATATTTCTTCAGCTGTGATTTCGATTGTTTTCGGTAATCCAGTCAATAGGTCACGTCCGCGAATTTCCATGTTTTCTACGCCTTCCGTGTCACCGGCAGAACCAATTTCCATCTTGATCGCTTCAGCAGTACGCTCACCGATCATCAAATTGTAGTTCTTACGGATGTAAACGATAATGGCATCATCCATTTCATCACCGGCAATACGGATCGATTGGCTTGTAACGATTCCGCCAAGGGAAATGATTGCCACTTCCGTCGTTCCTCCGCCGATATCAACGACCATGCTTCCTGTAGGCTCCCAAACCGGAAGGTCTGCACCGATCGCTGCTGCAAACGGTTCTTCGATAGGATATGCGTCCCGTGCTCCAGCTTGTCTAGCTGCATCGATGACTGCACGCTGCTCAACTGCCGTAATTCCAGAAGGCACACAAATCATGACATATGGCTTATTGCCGAATACACCCTTCTTTTGAGCTTCCTTCATATAGTACTTCATCATGGTAGCCGTCGTTTCATAATCAGCAATGACTCCATCCTTCATCGGGCGAAGGGCAACCACGTTACCAGGTGTACGGCCGATCATGTTTTTCGCATCGTTTCCGACTGCAACGATTTGCTTTGTATCTGTTTGCACAGCTACAACCGATGGTTCACGTACCGCGATGCCTTTTCCTTTCACATAAACAAGCGTATTCGCCGTTCCTAAATCAATCCCTATATCTCTAGCGCCAATTCCAAACATTATGGTATCTCCCTTTCGTAAACAAAAATGCCTTTTTATAAGTTCAAATAATAATTTGTCGTTTTTTGACAATAAGACCCTTTGAAAAAGTTTCCTCTTTTAAAAATCATAAACAATATTATATCGTATCGTCAAAAAATTTGATAGTGTCATAAATAACCTTTTTCCTTCAAACTAACATATTTATGCTCCCCGATAATGATGTGGTCCAATACTTCAATCCCGATTATTTTACCACATTCGACTAACCTTTTCGTCACTTCAATATCTTCTCTGCTGGGAGAGGGGTCTCCGGAGGGGTGGTTATGAAGACAGATGATAGAGGCGGCGGACCTTTTGAAAGCCTCTTTAAAGATCTCGCGCGGATGCACGATCGATGCATTGAGGCTGCCGATGAATACCGTAGTTTTTTGAAGCACTTGATTTTTCGTATTTAAATAGAGACAGACGAAATGTTCCTGTGATAAAAACCGCATTTCTTCCATGCAATAGTTGGCTCCATCTTCAGGAGACCGAATCACATACCGGTCTTGATCATTCAAATTGTTAATTCTCCTGCCAAGTTCGACAGAGGCCAGGATTTGAATCGCTTTTGCTTCACCAATCCCTTTGATCACGGTCAGTTCTTCCACTGAGGCTTCTTTTAACAAGCGCAGGCCCTTGAAGGAATTGATGAGCCTGCCGGATAGTTGCAGGACTGATTCCTCCCTTGACCCAGTCCTGAGCAGCAAAGCAAGCAATTCCTGATTGGAGAGACTTTGCGGCCCGTCCTGGAGAAACCTTTCGCGCGGCCGCTCTTCTTTCGGGTAATCCCGTATTAACATTTTTTCGCTCAAAAGATCAACCCTTTCTTAATAAAAGGGAAGATGCCAGACGAAATCAAATTATCTTATCCTAACTCTTCCTGCATCGCTTTAAGTTCCCGGGCCAGTCTTGAGACCGGAAGCCCGACGACTGAGAAATAGTCTCCTTTGATTTGTTCGACAAGAAGAGATCCGTATCCTTGAATCCCATAGCCGCCAGCTTTGTCAAAGGGTTCCCCGCTATCCAGATAACGTTCGATTTCAGCTTCTGGCAGCTCCCAAAATGTCACTTCCGTTTTTTCTGCGAATACTCTGCGATGCTTGCCGAATAGGATGGCGACACCTGTGTATACTTCATGTGTCCGTCCTGATAACATTTCCAGCATTCTTTTTCCATCCGCCCGGCTTGTCGGCTTACCCAATATCTCACCATCAAGGACAACAACGGTATCCGAGCCGATCACCCAGCTTTCCTGAAACTTTGCTGCGATGGCTTCCGCTTTACGGGATGCCAGTTCTTTCACCGCTGCATCAGGACACATGTTTTCATCAATACTTTCATCGACATTGGAATTCATGCTTTCAAAGGGGATTTGAAGAAATTGTAGAAGTTCTTTACGACGTGGTGAAGAAGAAGCTAAAATCAATGGCTGCATAATAAAAAGTCACCTTTCTTTACATAGGGAGATACAATATCTATCCTATCAAATTATGTTGCAATCCACAATTATTGTTTACTAGGAATCGACAAAAGCCTGTAAGTATTTCCCGGAAAATAAAAAAGGTGTCACAGATGGTTTCATATTGGGGAGCTTGTCCCATTAGGCAGCCCCCCTTTTTTCATTCCTTAACTCGATATATTTTGGAAATTCAATAAAAAATCAAGCAGGCTTTTTTGAGCCTGGAATAGCTTTTCTTCATTTTTGGAAGTCCCATATTCGTCAATCGACTTGGCGGCAGCAGTCAGGTCATCGTTCATTTTCGAAAACTCCGGCGATAATTTCACCGCCTTCAGTTCATCCATATTTTTTTTCAAGGTTCCTTCGTTTACCGCCCCTTCCTTTCCACGAAGTTTAGTTGCGGATGTTTCTGCCAATGAAGCATATACTGCCTTCATCTTATCGAGGGTTTTCTCATCTTCCGGGCTTGTCCCGGTTGCTTCTAAATTGATTTCCTTCCAATATACGTCCACATCATAGGACTTTAAGAACAAGGCCAGCTCCTTACTTGCAGCTAGACTCTCTGCCGATCCCAAGAATAGATAATAGCTGTCTTCCAATTTGAAAATTTCAGCAGGAACCTGCTTTTCAATGATTTTCTTTTGTATTTGCCTTGCTGCATCCTCGCTGCTGAATACTCCTCCCTGTACAAGGAATGTCTTCAGCTGGTTTCCTGGTTCAGTCACTGCCGCTTTTTTATCCTCAACGGTGGCTTCCGTTGGAATCGAGGTCTCGACCGAAGATACTTCTGCTTTTTCCTTTGTAATTGTTTTAACGGCGATCAAGCCGAGAATCGACCCAAAAAAAACGGCACAAATGACAGCGATCATGAATGTCTTGATCGGCCTTTTATCCTGGCTTTTCAGCGAACTGGTGCCAAAACCGATGAACTTCGGCATTTTCTTCTTCGGCGGTGAGGGAACCAATACGATTTTGTTTTCGTTTGAATCCTCAGGGAGTATCCATTCGAAACTCTCATCTGTGTGTTCCTGTTCGTGCTCCTTACTCGCCGCCTCTTGACTTTCAATCTTTTTATCTGGAAATACTTTTTCTTCCCCATTTATTTTAATCGTTACACCCTTGCTTTGTTCCGGCTTGCCCAATTTTTTTCCTCCCCTCCAAATCATTTTTTTCATCCTAACATAGAGGTAAAAAAAAATAACAAGACTTTTGTCGTCTTGTCATTAATAGGTTTCGTCAAATTTCCCTATTCATATATGGGTAGCCAACCAAGGTTTCCAAGGTACTGGTACTTCCGGTTCATGTACCATTCAATATCGCCACTCACCAATTACATATATTCCTCTTTCATGTCATCTACACTTGCAGCCATTTGGGGATAGTTCCCTACTTCGCTATTGTTCAGGTGATTTTTGACAAATTCCTCCTGCATTAGGATGGCCCTTTAAGC
>NZ_JBHVQU010000135.1:0-10131 GCF_042886655.1 Peribacillus sp. NPDC058002
CTTATACACTACTAATATTGATAGAGCTATCAGGGTAACAGAGTCGTTGAACTTTGGAGTAATTGGCTTAAATGATGCCATCCCGGGAGTGGCACAGGCTCCTTCACCAAACCGGGAGAAATAGTGGTGTTATATACTCGGGGATTTACTATAAACCGGGAAGCTTAAAAGCACGCTTTGCAAAAGAAGGCGGAAAAAAATTAGTAGAATACTGTGAACAACACGATATAGCTTATGATATTTTCGGGAAATTGATTGTGGCTACCGATGAAAAAGATTTATTATAAACGCGGGTTTAAGAACGGGCTTAATATAGAAGTCTTAAATCAGGCCGAAATGAGAAAGATAGAGCCAAATGTTAATGGTATATCAGCCATTAAAGTTCCTATGGGAGGCATTGTCAACTATAAAAAAGTAACAGAATCTTTAGCAAACGATATTATCAGTAAAGGTGGAGAGTTGAAGTTTAACACAAAAGTTTTAGACATAAACGAAAAAGGCAATGAAATTGAAATTGTTACAAACCAAGGGATATTCATACCAAATATTTCATTAATTGTGCCGGTTTGTTTAGCGATAGGATAACCAAGATGGCTGGCTTGAATCTAAAAATGAAAATAGTTCCTTTTAGGGGCGAATATTATAAGCTGAGAGAATCAAAATCTCATTTAGTGAACAACTTGATATATCCCGTTCCAAATCCTCAGTTTCCTTTCCTTGGTGTACATTTAACAAGAATGATAAATGGGGAAATTCATGTTGGTCCAAACGCAGTATTAGTGTTTAAAGGGGAAGGATATAAAAAAACCGATTTGAATATTAGCGATTTGCTTGAAGTGTTGTCATACCCTGCATTTTGGAAAATTGCGAAACAGCATTTTCGATACGGATTAAATGAAATGCATCGTTCGGTAAGAAAGAGTAAGTTCTTGGAATCTTTAAGAAAATTGGTACCCGCAATAGATTTGGACGATCTTGTTAAAATAGAATCAGGAGTGCGAGCTCAGGCACTCACCACTGACGGGCAGCTTGTAGATGATATTTTATATTACGCAGTAAACGTTTGATACACGTGTGTAATGCACCTTCACCGGCGGCAACAGCATCATTAGCAATTGGTGAGAAATTGTTAACTCATTTGATTCGTTATTGCTAGTTTTTTTGCCAGTTATGTAAATACTTTAAAATTAAAATAATGGATAATATCAAATAGGGAAGGGCTTTAAGATTTATTAATTATTAATCATTTATACTATGATAAACTGAAAAATAATTTAAATTTTTTATTCTGTCTCAAAATTTTAGAATACTCATTACAATGAGATACAATAAAAAAAGCCTCTAAAGGAATAGGTTTAAAGGCTTTTTTCTCTGAATGCGAATGGTCCTGGATAATCGCACTCAGAGATAAAAATAAGGAGTACCTATATTATACAATGAACAAGTGTGAATGTTTTGTGAATAATATGTGTAAGAAGTGTACTTTTTTTAACACTTTTATTCCGTCTCACTAAAACAAGATAACTTGTAATTTTGAGACGTTGTTTTTTATACGTTATTAACTTCCTATAATCAATCTTTTGTAAATATTTAAAAGTAAGTAAGTCATGGAAGGACAAGCTTTACACTAACATAATGAATGATAAAAATATTTACATTCTTTAATCCAACAAATCCACATAATATCAGTAATTACTTCAGTTTTCTATCTTTTTTCATGGTTTCAATTATGGAACTTTATCTGGCAACAAAGTTGTATCAAAAACTATCTAGCTGAAAAACGCCACAAAAGTCCTTGCAAACAAGTATACAAGGACTTTTTTAATTTACATAAAAGAAATAGCACCACTAATTATAGCTAATACTGTTAAGGTTAACGATGTCAAGATGGCCCATTTGTATGCGAATTTTTGATATTCTCCAAGGTCTTTATCAACCATACCAACTAATAGAATGGTTGATGCAACAAGTGGACTCATTAAATGAGCGGGTTGTCCCAAGATTGAAGCCCGAGCAATTTCCAATGGGCTAATACCATAGGCTGATGCTGCTTCTGCAAGGATAGGGAGGACTCCAAAATAATAGGCATCATTCGATAAAACAAAAGTGAATGGCATACTTGTAATGCCAACAATGACAGGGAAAAACTGTCCTAATGAAGCAGGTATTATCGCAACCAGTCCATTAGCAATAGCATCAACCATTTTTGTACCGGAAAAGATTCCTGCAAATACTCCAGCCGCAAAAACTAATAGAACAACAATTAAGGCGTTTCCAGAATGTGCTAAGATACGTCTTTTTTGCATTTCCAGATTGGGGTAGTTAACCATTAAAGCAATGGCGAAACCGACCAAAAATAAAATGGGGGGAGGTACCAATCCCATAATAAGCATGACCATAATGCCTACCACAATTAATAAGTTAACCCACAAAAAACGAGGGCGTTTAATGTCAATATGAGGAAATGTTTCAGTGGCTTCATTTTCAACCGTAGCAGCTATTTCATTTTTGAACTCTTCTATGTGTATTACACCAAGTCGTTTACGTTCTTTTTTTCCTAAAATAAATGCGACGAAAATAACCCAAAGAGCACCACCGATCATGGTAGGAATAAGTGGAACAAAAAATTCGGATGCATCAAGTCCCAATACTGCTATTGCTCGGGTAGCAGGTCCACCCCATGGAGTCATGCCACTCATAACACTTAAAGCTAGCATGGCTACTGTGGCTAAAACCAATGGATTCATACCGATTCGTTTATAAAGTGGATACATAGCTGAAACAGTAATGATATACGTTGTTGTACCGTCTCCATCTAGGGCCACGAGTAATGCAAGAATTGTGGTACCCATCGAAATTTTGACAGGATCTCCCTTGACAACTTCTAATAACTTTTTGATAAGTGGGTCAAATAAGCCCGTGTCTATCATAATGCCAAAAAACAATATGGCGAATAATAATAGAGCTGCAGAAGGAGCGACTAGCTTAATGCCTTCCATCATCATAGTGCCAATTTCACTTCCAAAACCACCAACTCCTGCAAAAACGATCGGAACTAAAGTTAAAGCAACAATGGGTGATAAACGTTTGGACATAATTAAATAGGTAAAAACTGTAACCATGGAGATGCCTAAAATTGTAAGAAACATTATTAAATCCCCTCCCAAATTTTGAATGCGCTTTCAATTCATCTCTGGATGACTAAGAATTAATTTTGTGAATCTTCAGAAAAATTAACTGGTAGATTAATAAGTTTTACACTATGCTTATGCGCTTTTCTTTATTAAAGGTAATACAGGGAGAACAATAAGTTAAATACATATTTTTTTTGTATTGGCATCAAAATAATTTATTCTTAAAAAAGATTGCAGGAGGAGAGCAAAGAAAGCCAATGGATAAGTGATACAATAAAGAAATTTTTTAAAATTTAATGCTATTTTTAGTATTTAAAAAGAAGGTCATCATCTAAATATTGTGGATGATAACCTTCTTTTCTTTATAAATCAGACTTTTTCAGTGTCCTTAAGCAAAGCTCGTTTCTTTTTTATTTAACATTTAGTTTTAACGTTACTGTTCTTGTCTTTTTTTCTTAAACTTAATTTTAATACCAATCTTAGTAATGGAGGCACTGCGGCATAAATAAAAGCCATCCGAAATAGCTGATAGCTGGTAACAGTAGTTACATCAGCATTAACTTCTTGTGCAATGATTCCCATTTGATCCATTCCACCAGGGGCTAAACTTAAAAAACCCGTAATAGTCGATAAATCATAATACTGGGTCAGTAAAAAACTAAAAAACATTGTTGCGCAGATCAAAATCAGTCCGTTCATCAAAGCTAATAACAAGGTTTTTCTTTTGTTGTCAAGTTGTTCCGGTTTTAATAGTAAACCGATATAACCGCCAACCATAAATTGAGATATATCAAGAAGTGAAGGAGGAAGTGGTGGTCCCTGCAAACCAAAAAGGCCTATTGCTGCAACAGCGATTACTGGTCCTAAAAAGTAAGGAGCTGGTAATTTAATTATTTTACCTATTTTTGCTGCGAGGAAACAAATAAGCGCAAACAGAAAGATAAGAGGAAATAAACCACTCCACTCTGGAATAACGTTATCAGATGAGTGATTGGTACTTTTCGCTGCAAAAATAGGACTGAAAATTAAAAGAGGAACTAAGAAAACAACCATTATCACTCTTGTAACATGGAAAAAGGTTACTGTAGTAATATCAATGCCTTTCATTTCTTCTGCAAACACAACAATTTGTGACAAGCCTCCAGGAATACTACTCGTTAAGGAGGTAGGATAGTCAATGCCGGAATATTTTGACATAACAAAAGCTGAACCTACACACACAAGGACTATTAAGGTTGTAAGGATCAACATTGAGGGAAGGTGACTAATCATGTCAGACAGTGAGCTCTTGGTAAAAGAGATGCCAATTGAATAACCTACAATAATCAATCCAGTATTTCTCATCGAAACGGGCCAAATTAATTTAACGTTTTTGAAACGTGATGCAATTAATAGGGCTGCCATTGGACCTAGAAGCCAGGGGATTGGCAACCCGACAAGAGAGAAAAGGCTGCCTCCAATAAAAGCAGTTAGAAGTGCAGCTGAAAATTGGATTGTCTTGCTAGCATTATTTAAATCCCACTTTTTCATATTAATTCTCTTCCTTTGTACCAGTTTTATTTCGATTCGTCTTATTTCTTTTGTTTAGAATCATTAAGAAAATCAATAAATGCTTTTACTTGTGCTAAATCCGTAGTCACATCCCGATAAAAAACCCAGGTTTCTCTAAGCAAATAGCTATTATCGCTTAATACAATGGGGAAAGTATACAGTGGTTCATCATTTTTAATACAGATTTCTGGTAAAATGGCATATCCTAAACCATTAAGGACCAGTTCTTTACATGTTTCAATCCGATCTACCTCCATTGAAATCTTAGGTGGTACCGCAAATGTTTCCTGCCACCAGTTCTCAATAGTATTCCTTAACGATTGGTCTGTCTGATAATTAACTCTAGGAAGAAAAGGAAGTTCTTTTAATTCAATTTTTTTACTGGAGGCAATACAAATCTTTTCTTCTTGAAATAAAACTTTATTTTCCTGCCATTTGTAAGGACCTCTAACTATCCCGATGTGTGCTTCTTCTTTTTGAAGCATTTGATGAATTTGAGAACTCCATCCAGTTTTCAAACTAATTTCAACCTCTGGATATAGGGTTAGAAATTCTTTTAATAATACTGGCAGTTTATAACGGGCAAACAAGCCAGATACACCCAATCGCAAAGTTCCCTTTACTTTTTTATCCAAATTTGAAATATGTTCTTTTGCAGCTCCTAATTGCTTACGCATATTTTTCGAATATTGAACGAGGTATTCCCCTTCAACTGTAAACTCGACACCTCTTTTGCCTCTAGAGATTAAATTTGTTTTGAACTCTTTTTCCAGCTGTTTTATACGATAGGATAAAGCTGGCTGAGAAATAAATAGTCGTTGTGCCGCCTTTGTTATATTTCTTTCTTCGTAGAGAGTAATTAAAATAAGCCAGTCTTTTTCATCCATAAAATTTTTCTCCTTTAACCATAAAAAATATTTATGGGTAATTATAAATAGTGATAATTTATTTGATTTCTAAAAGTATAATACAACTAATGAATAAAAGAAATCTATCTTTTTTTGTAAAGCAATAGACTCACTATAGTTCGCGTTTACTGCATTTTTTCATAAAATTTTTTTATGGCAATGAATAAAAAAACAATATTATTTTTATTCATTATTTTCACTTATTATTTACATGAAGAGTTATCACTTAACAGGAGGGGTAAAAATGGCAAATGCACAAAATTATGATGTAGTTGTAGTAGGGGCAGGAAACGCAGCTTTATGTGCGGCAATCTCAGCAAAAGAAGGCGGTGCTAGAGTTCTTGTATTAGAACGAGGACCATTGGAAAAGCGTGGAGGAAACTCTTTCTTTACAGATGGAGCCATACGTGTTGCCTACAATAATTTAGACGCAATCAGAAAAGTAATACCAGAATTAACAGACGCAGAAGCCGAGTTAATTGTTATGCCTGAATACACTGAATCTGATTATTTAGATGATTTAATGCGAGTAACAGGTGGACAGAGTAATCCCGAATTAGCAAAACAGCTGGTTACTAAATCGTATGAAACAATTGCGTGGATGCGTGATCAGGGAATAAAATTTGAATTGAATTTTGAAAATCAATCTTTCGTACAAGATGGCAAGCGCAATTTCTGGGGAGGACTGCCTATCAAAACGGAAGATAAAGGCGTTGGCTTAATGAGACAGCTCTTTGCGCGGACAGAAGAAATTGGCATCGACGTTTGGTACGATTCACGTGCTGTGGAGCTTGTATCAGAGAATAACACTATAACGGGTGTCGTTGTTGAGAAGGATCATACAATGGTAACAGTTCGGACGTCCAGTGTGATTTTGGCTTGTGGCGGCTTTGAAGCCAATAAGCAAATGAGATGTGAAAATATTGGTGAAGAATGGGAAGCGGCAATTGTTCGTGGAACCGAATTCAACACAGGAGACGGCATTTCCATGGCTATGGCAGTCGGGGCTCAAAAATTTGGGCAGTGGTCTGGATGTCATTCGATTGGGACAGATTATAACGCGCCAAAAGTAGGAGACTTCACAAAGCCGGGAGATATTTTTAAAAAGCATTCTTATCCGTACAGTGTCATGCTTAATAATGAAGGGAAACGTTTTGTGGATGAAGGAGCAGATTTGCGAAATTACACCTATGCCAAATACGGCCGTGAGGTATTAAAACAGCCTGGACATGTGGCATATCAAATTTATGATGCACAGGTACGCCCGATGCTGCGTAAAGAATATGACCTTGAAGAAGCGACTATTTATAAAGCAGATACACTTGGAGAGTTGGCAAGTTTACTGCCGGTCAATCAAACACAATTCCTTAAAACGATTGAAGAATATAACAGTGCCGTACAAGATGGCGAGTATAGACCCGCAGAGAAAGATGGCAAAGGAACGAAAGGAATTACCCCTCCTAAATCCAACTGGGCACTTCGAATTGAGCAAGGGCCATTCTATGCTTTCCCTGTTACGTGCGGAATCACCTTTTCGTTCGGTGGTTTGCATGTAGATGTTACGGGTCATGTGTTAAACAAAGAAGAACAACCGATAAAAGGTCTCTTTGCGGCTGGTGAAATGATTGGGGGTATTTTTTATGAAAACTATCCTGGTGGATCCGGGTTAATGTCTGGCGCAGTCTTTGGAAAATTAGCTGGTTCATCCGCAGCCCACTATATTCAAGAAAAGGTTGAAGCGGTCAATAATCATTGAGTCTTTTCCTTGCATAGTTAATTAGATAAGAATTTGTCCAAAAAGTTTAGGGATACATTAAATAGAAGAATGAAAAACAGCCAAGGCTTAAAATAGCTCTTGGCTGTTTGGTACTTCAAATATTAAGAGTCTTTATGCATTGACTAAAACTCATATCATATAGGGATATGAGTTTTAGAGAATAGCTTTAAGTGTCCTGATGGCCAGTCATTAAATAATGGGTTGGTTTGTGGATATATAACAAGGATGATAAATAACATTTAGTTTTCTTTTTGCTTAAATACCCTAGTGACCATGAAAATCTGAATTCAGTATCTATATCCTAACTTGTATAAGTGTGAGAGCTCCCCCCGGAAATTTTTCATCTATTTTCAATCCTATTTTATAATTGAATTTTGTAGGCATCGGTTAGTTGGAGATACATTAGAGTCTGGGCTTTATTGAAAACTCACTTATACAAAACAAGGATCATTGAAGTAAACTATTTCGGAAAGAATTTTAGTGCCATTCATATTTTTGAATAGTTCTTTCGCTTCTTTTTCTGTGTCAAATTCAAAAATTTTAATATTTCCTTTTAAAAAGACAGTGATGACCCACATTTCAAAGCCTCCAAGTGATAGATAATTTTTTTTTGCGTAATTTACAAATCAATTCAAATCAAGCTAATTGATAGGTAAGCTCGTAATTATTTTTCGTGTACACGTATCCCTCTAAAATGATTCTTGCTGTGCGTACCACTTTAATAGCGCGAATGTGTCCTGCCAAAAAATCAACTTTTGTTTCCATGATCCCCGCCGGGTGGGCTAATCGAAAAATTTCCTGTTTGATGTCCACCATATCCGATAAAATCGTTTCCTGTAAGTAAGCTCCTGCAGTTGCACAGATGGCTCCTGTAATAGCAAGAGCTTGATGGGGCTTTTGCATCGACATCATTCTGATCATCAAATCCATCTCTGACGCTTTTCTTTCCAATCCGTTTAAATCGACGTAATCCATAGGAGGAGCAATTAGAGTCATTTTAGGCACAGCAGGAGATTGGACGGTTGCTGATTTCTTATCGGAAAATTGACACATTTCAGCTGCAATCGACCGGATTTCTTCTAGTTCATTTAATTTTTCCTGTGAATAATCAGTGGGCAATTCGCTTCCGTTTAGACCGATATCCTGTGCCCTTACAAAAACAAGTGGATTAGCAACATCAATGATTGAAACTTGAATCAGTCGATCCTTCGTTTTAATCATGTCAATTGGATTTCCTGTAGGGAATAGTTTTCCTGTAACTGCTCCTTCAGCACGAGTAAAAGAAAGATAGATAGGTGATCCTTTACCAGGCACGCCTGGAATTGAGCAGCTGCCTTCTGTTTTCACTTGTCCATTTTCAACCTCTACTTCTGCAATAATCAATTTTTGTGTATTCGTGTTAAAAATTCTCACCGGTGTAACAGGTTCTTTTGCCGGAACTAATCCGTGCTCAATTGCGTAAGGTCCTACAGCAGATGAAATATTACCACAATTCCCTTTAAAATCAACCATTTGATTATCGATGCTGATCTGCGCAAATGTATATTCCACATCGTATTCCGGTGAATCCGATTTTTTGATAATTGCTGCTTTACTTGTCAATGAATTCGCTCCTCCAAGACCATCAATCTGTCTCCGATCCGGACTGCCCATCACGTCAAGTAAGAAACCTTCCCAGTGTGAGCGATTCGAAGGCATATGTTCAAAGTTAAGGAACACACCTTTACTTGTCCCGCCGCGCATTACAACTACTGGTACTTTCATTGTATAACCACCTTTTCTCAAGACAATATTTATAGCACTACCGGTTCCATTGAGAATATAGTATGATGAGTTCTGTAATAAGTAAAATACATATTTTTTTAATGAAAATGATAAAAAAACTTATAATCAAAAAGTGGGAGATGGTTAAGTGGACGAAAAAGATTGGATTGCGATAAGGGTACTATATGAAGAAAAAAACATTAGCCGTGCGGCAGAGCGTTTATATATATCGCAGCCGGCGTTAACGTACCGGCTTAAAAATTTAGAAAAAGAATTTAGTACGAACCTATTTTTCAAAATAAAAGGAGGCATTGAGTTTACTTCCGAAGGGATACATTTAGCGGGCTATGCGGAAGAAATGGTGAAAAAGTTGCAAAAAACGAAAGATTATATGCTGAATATGAAAAATGAGGTAAGAGGAACGTTAAGGCTTGGCGTTTCCAGCAACTTTGCCCAATATAAACTACCAGAAATATTGAAAAAGTTTTCAACACAATATCCTCATGTACAATTTAATGTGAATACAGGCTGGAGTACAGAAATCATGCATCTTCTGGATTCCTCTAGTGTTCAATTAGGCATTCTGCGTGGAAACTATGAATGGTATGGAATCAAATCGTTACTGCATAAAGAAAGACTTTGTTTAATTTCTAAGAAAGAGGTAGACTTGGATAATTTGCCAGAACTTCCATTCATAAATTATAAAACCGACAGTTCTTTAAAAAACTTAATAAATGGCTGGTGGCATGATAGATTCCCGGAGCCGCCATTTGTAACTATGGAAACAGATCGGCAGGAGACGTGCAAAGAGATGGTCAAAAATGATCTTGGTGTTTCTATTCTGCCGGAAATATGCCTGCAGCCTTCAGATAACTTGCATACATACGGGTTATCCTACAAAAATGGGAAGCCGGTGTTAAGAAATACATGGTTAATGTATAACCAGGATGCTTTAAAACTCTCTACTGTGAAAAACTTTATTGATTTCTTGAATAAA
>NZ_JBHVQU010000136.1:0-10079 GCF_042886655.1 Peribacillus sp. NPDC058002
CAATACTCTGTTTAAGTCTTCCGCTTCAATTTCCTCGTTGATACATCAATGTTTATAGAGGGAGGTTAGTAGAAGAGAGATTTAAAATACAATCATACTTAGATTCTGTTTTGAAAAAAATTGAATCGGACTGGAAGGACTTTTGTAATCTCTCAGAATTACCAATAATATTCTGGATTGTTTGGCGGCATAAAGGAAAGAGGCAAAACTTTATGGGGATATTTGGATGTGAAAAAAGGTGCACTTTAAACTGAGTGCACCTTTTTGTTTTATGAATTATATATTTCTCTGTTCATAGTCACAATATCTTTACTTGAGAGGGGTTTGAGGTTAGAAGCTGATAACTTTTCTATTACCTTATCCCGTAGGAATGGGGCTTTTTCTTTATTTGCTTTTTCCAATGCTTTGTTGGTTCTTCTTTTGTTAGTTCTGTGCATTATGCAGGAGTTCCTGGCTGTTGTCTCCGCGAATCACTTAAAAACTAGGGTTGATGCGGCAGTCTTTTTATTGAACTAAGGGGGGCTTCACTAGGTGTAGAGTGACAACTTTGTTCTTTAAATTTCAGAATCTTCTTGTTGGATACCCCCTATATTCCTCTCTTCGACTACCATGCGCAATCCACGCTTCGGTCTGAGTGTAATAGACGGAAGTGGCTTTACTTCATGATGGTCCGGCGCCAGCCTTATCCGATATCGTTGAGCAATGCACGCTAGGACAAGCACAGCTTCCATCATTGCGAAATGATTACCGATACAAACTCTTGCCCCTCCGCCAAACGGAAAGTAAGCGAACGGAGGTAGAGTTTTCACAAAGTTGTTTTCAAATCGCTCTGGATTAAAAGACTCTGGATTATCAAAATACTCTTGCTTGTGGTGCATCACATACTGACTTAACAGGATCATATCGCCTTTTTTAAAATGATATCCTCCTATTACCACATCCTCCTCCACTTTCCGTGATATGATATAGCCAGGAGGGTATATGCGCATTGATTCATTGATAATATTTTGTGTATACGTTAATTTCATATAATCGCCAGGAGTAGGGTTACGATTGCCGATTACGTTATCTATTTCATTGAAAAGTTTAGTTTCCACTTCAGGGTGTTGTGAAAGCAAGTATAAGGTCCAGGAAAGCACGTTTGCAGTTGTTTCGTGACCGGCAAGGAAAATGGTCATTAGCTCATCACGTACCTGCTGGTTTGTCATACCTAAGCCATCCTCATCATCTCGAGCATCCATTAAAATCCCAAGCATGTCCTCATGTCTCACTGAATCTGCCCTACGTTTTTCAATAATATTATAAATCACTTTATCAAGTCTTTGTATCGAATTTTTATATTCACGGTTATTTTTAGTGGGAACCCATAGTGGCAAGTGAAGAAGTGTCCTCATCCTTTTAACAGCAATTCTCATAGATGCTTCTATAGGTTCCCCGAGCTCGTCATATCCTTCTTTGAGGTTCAAACTGAACATGGTCTTGCTGATGATACCGAGAGCAAGGCTCATCATATCCTCCGTAATAATCCGTTCTTCCTTGTTTTTCCAAGTGGAAATATAGTTCATTGTTATATCAATCATATCCTGTGCATAATTGCTAATATGAGATTTTTTGAAAGAAGGTTGAATAAGCCTTCTTTGGCGCATGTGAATTTCCTTTTCACTTGTAAGAAGGCCTTCTCCGAGTAATGGTTTTAAAGCTTGGAAGTCATTTGATTTCAAGAAGGATTTTTGTTTTGTTACAAGTACCTGTTTAATTAAATCTGGATTTGAAATGAAGTAAACATTTTGGAAAGGTCCAAAACGAATTTTAGCAACTTCTCCATATTCATTTGCTAAACGGGTAAGAAAGCCAAGTGTATCTGAAGTAAACTCATTTGAATGGCCAGTAATTAGTCTTCCTTTAGGGCCCTTAGGAGAATCATTTGAAAAATCTATGTCACTCACTGGTTTGTTTCCTCCATATCTTATAATCATTTATATTCATTCTATGATGAAAAGTATTGATTGGTTTGGACAAGTTGTTAATAAGAAGACCAATAAATACAATATTTTGGCATAATGTAACCAATACAGGTAATATTCCGCTAAACCTTTACTCGATATATGCTCCTCCTAACCATCAGCACGGGCCACGTGTACGTGTTGGGCAATATCCACACCAACAACTAGATGTTGATCCGTAATTCTCAATTAGTTGATTTTGTTTTGCATTTTAAAATTCATAGTAGGGCTACCTCCTTAAGACTTTGAGTTAGATTGGTCTCTATACTCGTATCTTACTGAGGGGTTCTATTTATTTAAACCTGATATTTAAAGATCAACAGGAATGCTAAGGGAGTTGCTTTGGCAGCTCTTTTTCTTATAGAGCTAATGTGGCAGTTAGTCTGATTCATTAGTGTTTTAAGAAATTAGTTTTTCATTTGGGATTACCAAAGTTACCATTGATCAATGGGAGATAAAATTTAAAATGGGAGAAATCATAATAGAACCATGCTTCCTGAGGCACAATAAATTGAAAAGATATAAAAAATGATGCAAAGCGAGGAATTTTATGAAAAAGCTTGTAATGTTTTTCCTATGTCTTCTTATTTTAATTCTTCCATCACAAGTTTTTGCTCAACGAAAAGTACCTATTTTAGTTTATCATTCGATTGACGAGTTTACTGGGCAAGGTTCTAAGGAGCTATATGTAACTCCTGATAATTTCCAGAAACAAATGATTTATTTAAAAGAACATGGCTACACATTATTAACTTTCGATCGTTGGCAAGACATTTATAAAGCAAATAAACCCATTTTCATTACCTTTGATGACGGATACAAAAACAATCTGAATGCATTCGCTATCTTTCAAAAACTTAAAGACGAACGTTTTAAACCAAGTGGTACCATTTTTGTTATTTCTGACTTTATCGGTCGTTCAAACCGATTATCTAAATCGGATTTAAAAATGATGGCTGATTCGGGTATAATCTCAATCCAGTCTCATACTGCTACACATCCTGATTTGACGGAAATAAAAAATTATGAATATGAACTGAAAGGGTCCAAAGATAAAATTCAAAAAATAACAGGCAAACCAGTTAATGCTCTTGCGTATCCATACGGAAATTTCAATGACAAAGTCGTAGAAGAAACGAAGAAATATTATTTATTTGGACTTACGACAACTCCTGAACTATTTTCTGTGAAGGGCATTAAAGATGAACTTTATCTTTTACCACGAATTTATATCAAGTATTCGACTACTCTTGATGAATTTGCAAAGATTGTTGAAGGCGGTTCCTATACCAGGTAATCGCTTTTTTCTATTGGAACCAAGGGAATTGTACTTCCTATTGTTTATAAGCAAATGTGTACGGAAAATAAGGGGAAACATCAAATATAATTCAAAAGTTTAAGGAGATAGATATTGAACTAAATGGCTGATTTATGATTCAAGTTCTTTAAAAACAATGGAGTTGATGAATATCACCTTCATGTGTCACCTAGTAACAAGCAAGCAATAGCTTTAAAAAAAGCAATGGTAGAACTTAAATTTGAGTTAGGTGTGAATGTAATTAGAATGAAAGGTACAATTTAACTTTCACTCTTTTCAACTAGCGGGTGCGTTAGCTGAAGATCGTAGCTGTCTTTAAGGCAGTTTTTTCTTATGGGGGTGCCACCAAAAAGGTCGGGCAAATACTGCCCGACCTTTTATACCACACGACATAGTTAATGGGATATTTATAATACGAAACTATAAAAATATCATTCCTCAATATGTATGTGATTAGTTTTACTTTGCAAATAAGTGGTTGCCTATTCTAATGACTGTTTGCCTTGTGAAAATCCATTCATCTGTTGCCAAGAACGGATTATAATAATAAACAGAACCATGAGTAGGATCCCAACCCTGTAATGCATCAATAACAGCTCGATAAGAATAGCTATTTGGGGTCAAATAATATTGCCCATCATGTACAGCTGTAAAAGCATTTGTCTGGAAAATAACATCGTAAGTATTTTTAGGAAAACCTGGCGTTGACATTCGGTTCAAAATTACTGCAGCGACAGCCACTTTTCCTTCATAAGTTTCTCCTCGAGCTTCTCCATAAACAACCCTGGCCATCATTTCAATACTATTTAATTTTTGTTGTGTTTGGAATCCGAAAACTCCATCTGTTAATATTCCAGAATCTTGTTGAAGTTGTTTAACTGCATGATCAGTAATTGAACCATAATACCCTGTTGGTTGACTTTTAAAATAACCCATTTTCTTTAAATTTTCTTGTAAGTCATAAACTGCTTGTCCTTTACTTCCATTGTGTAAAATTTCTTGAGCAAAGATTGAATTTGGAATAAAAAACAAGAAACAAATAAAAACAACAAACGACATTTTTTTTACATTTAACATCAAATAATACCACATCCTTCGATTCATTTTCCTACTATTCTACTTTATCATACAAGAAAAATAGATTTATCTTACAATATTCCTATTTTAAACCAAAAACTGGAGAAGTTCTCAGACAATTTGGAATAACAAAAGAAAGTTATATACATTTTGTACTTTTGTATTAATAATATCAAAAAATTTATTTCCTCATCTTCATCTAACCAATGGAGGGTAAGAAAAGGAACATTTAGCATTGTATGTGTTGTTTTTGTATGTAGTTCAATTCCTATGTTGGCCATCCATTAATGAAGCTAGTTTTTTTGTAAATTAATCTGCCTATTCGACTGCTTTTATCATCAGCCGGAAATTCCCAATCTTCGTCGCAGTAAAGAAATCATTTCATGCTTTTCCGGGACAGTTCAGTAAAAACGAAGTCATATCTAGCCGATTGTGATAATTAAGGTATAATGATAGGGGAAGATATTTTTTTACGGATTAGGTGAAGTTGAACATGAAGCTAATCATTGCGGAGAAACCCGATCAAGGTTCAACGCTTGCGGCTCAATTTAAAAAGAAGAAACAGCAAGGTTATATAGAAATCATGCCGAATGAACTTTTTCCCGATGGAGCTTATGTAACTTGGGCCGTCGGGCATTTATGTCAACTCGTTTCGCCGGAAACCTATCATTCAAAATGGAAAAAATGGTCGATGGAAACATTGCCGATGATTCCTGAGAAATTTCAATATGAAGTGACCCGACAAAAGGCAAAGCAATTCAATGTTGTGAAGACTTTGCTTAGGAAACCGGAAGTCGATGAAATCATTCATGCAGGTGATGCCGGGCGTGAAGGAGAATTGATTGTACGCAACATCGTTAATCTATGCAATGTCAATAAACCGATGAAACGGTTATGGATTTCCTCTTTGACCCCAAAAGCGATTTATGAGGGATTCCAAAATCTGAAGAGTGAGGAAAAAACCAGGCCGCTCTATTATGAAGCGTATACGAGAGCTTGCGCGGACTGGGTTGTGGGAATGAATGCGTCGAGAGCGTATAGTATTTTATTGAAACAAAGGGGCGTTTCGGATGTGTTTTCAGCTGGAAGGGTTCAGACACCGACACTCGCCCTGATTGTGAAGCGGGAAATGGAAATTGAGCAATTCAAATCCGAACCGTTCTGGGAAGTGTTCGCTGACTTCAAGATGGATGGGAAGAAATATAAGGGAAAATGGCAGCAGAACAATGATCCGAGAATCAAGACAAAAGAAATGGCTGATAAAATTGCCGCTTTTTGCAAGGATAAGGAAGCTGAAATAGCTGAAATGGATACAGAAAGGAAAGAATTTCAGCCGCCTTTGTTATTTAACCTTTCTTCATTGCAAGCGACTGTGAACAAGATTTATAAATATTCACCGAAACAGACGCTTGATATCGTACAAAGTTTATATCAAAAAGGGATCGTTTCTTATCCACGTTCAGATTCCAATTATGTGACGGAGGGGGAAGCTGAAACATTTCCCGATATTTTGCAAAAACTAAGCGGATTTTCGGAATATGAATCCCTGTTTCCCTTGCCACAACCGAACATCATGAATAATAAACGGTTTGTAAATGAAAAGAAAGTGACTGATCACTATGCTATCATCCCGACGGAGCAGGTAACCGATCCAAAGCGACTTTCAGCTGAAGAACGGAATATTTATGACTTGGTGGTACGCCGCTTGATTGCGGCCCATTATGAGAAAGCCATTTTCGATTACACCACCATTAAAACGCTTGTCGATAAGCGTGCCGAATTCATTTCTAAAGGAAAGCAGCAGATTCAAGAGGGATGGCGCAAAGTGATTTTCCAAAATGACAAGGAAGACGATGATATCATTTTGCCGTCCGTCTCAAAAGGGGATTCTGGAAAGGTCGCCAATATAAAGGTGAAAGAAGGAAAAACCCAGCCTCCTAAGCGCTATACAGAAGGTCAGCTGATCACTTTAATGAAGACTGCCGGAAAGCATCTGGATAATGAAGAGTTAGAAAAGGTGCTGATGAAAACCGAGGGTCTTGGAACCGAAGCAACCCGGGCTGGCATCATTACCATGCTAAAAGACCGTAAATACATCAATGTTAAAA
This sequence comes from Peribacillus sp. NPDC058002, assembly GCF_042886655.1. Taxonomy (NCBI): domain Bacteria; kingdom Bacillati; phylum Bacillota; class Bacilli; order Caryophanales; family Bacillaceae; genus Peribacillus; species Peribacillus sp. NPDC058002. The sequence continues at coordinate 6,507 of NZ_JBHVQU010000136.1, forward strand.
AAAACCAGGTGTTTGCGACAGATAAAGGGAAAGTGCTGATTACTGCGATTGGGGAGAAAATCCTGGCTTCACCCGAGATGACAGCCAAATGGGAACAGCGTTTAAGGGAAATCGGTGAAGGAAAGGCATCAGCTGGCGGATTTATGGAAGCTGTTAAAAAGATGTCAGCAAAAATTATCAGTGATGCCGTGGAATCATCGGAAAGCTGGAATTTTCAAGGGCTGGACACCGAGTCGATTCAACGAAGCGGCCCAAAAAAGAGAAGTTCAGCATCTGTGGGCAGCTGTAAACTATGCGGTTCTAAGATTGTCGATAAAGGGGAATTCTATGGATGTGTAAGTTATCAAAAAACAAAGTGTAACTTCACTATCTCCAAAAAAATCCTTAATAAGAAAATCAGTCAAGCAAATATAAAAAAGCTGTTGGCGAGCGGTGAAACGGATTTGATAAGCGGTTTTAAAAAAGGGGAAAAGACCTTTGATGCCATTTTATCCTGGTCCGACTCTGAAAAGAAGATCAGTTTTACATTCCCGACAGAACGAAACGTCAAGCAAACTTGAGAAGAAACTTCATTAAAGGCGCCCTGAGACTTATAATTTCTTGTTTCGGGGTCGTTTATATAGTAAAATTTTTAGATATGCGTTTGAATGGGAGGATTCCGAATGCCTACACCAAGCATGGAGGATTACATAGAACAAATTTATTTACTTATCGAAGAAAAAGGGTATGCAAGAGTTTCCGATATTGCCGAAAACCTTTCCGTCCACCCTTCTTCTGTTACAAAAATGGTTCAAAAACTTGATCAGGAAAAATATTTGATATATGAAAAGTACCGGGGTCTTGTTTTAACTGCAAATGGGAAAAAAGTTGGTAAAAGGCTCGTATACCGTCATGAACTTTTAGAACAGATGCTAAGGTTGATTGGGGTCAAGGAAGAAAATATTTATCATGATGTAGAGGGAATCGAACACCATCTTAGTTGGAATGCCATCGATAGGGTTGGAGACCTGGTTGAATTCTTTGAAGAATCCCCTGACCGTGTCGAGGATTTACGAAAGATACAAAAAAGAAATGAAGAAAATTCGAAATAAGCTGCCGTCGGCAGTTTTTTTTATGTATTTGCAAATCACCTGTATTCCTGAACGGATTATATAAAAGAGGATTTTTTAATTTTGAGCAGAATAGCTATATAGAAGCCCCGGTAATTTGATTCTGGAAACTGAGTGTTATTAATATAGTAGGAACTTGCCTAGTTAGGAGGGTGGAATTTCTGATGAATTTACATACATGGCATAATGAATCGAAAAAGGAATGGGATGTTTTTGCACCGATGTGGGTGAAGAATTCGCAAGAAATGTGGGAAACGGGGAGCCGGAAAAACATTATTCCTTTCTTTTCTGAATATGTACCTTCGGGAGTGAAGGTGGCTGACATTGGCTGTGGAGATGGAGTTGGTTCCTTGAAATTGGCCGAAGCGGGATTTGAAGTGACCGGAGTTGATTTATCCAATGTGATGATCGAATTTGCAAAGGGGAAAACCGCTCAACAACCAGAACTTTCTTTCCTGCAAGGGGATTTTTATAATCTTCCATTCAATGATGAAGAAATGGATGCGGCAATGGTCATTAATTCTTTGGAATATACGGGTGAACCATTAACGGTGTTGAAGGAAATTCAACGGGTAATAAAGCCTGGCGGTTATGTCTGTTTTGGAATACTTGGTCCAACAGCTGAACCACGAAAAAAATTCAGTTTTCAACGGTTATTAGGAGATAAGGTCATCATGAATACAATGCAGCCTTGGGAATTTGAAAAAATGGCTTTAGAAACCGGATGGAAGGCAGTGGCAGATACCGGAGTTGCAAAGAGAGGGGTGGACTATACAAAACTAGGGCATTTTTCAAAGGAGTTAAAGCAAGCTGTATCGTTCATGTGGCTTTTCCTCCTTCAAAAAGAGGTGGGGCAGTGATGGAGAAGTATCAAATCGATCAATTCGTTGAAAAGACGAAACAGCAGGATAAAGGGCAAGGTTTATTCGAACTTGAAACGGAACGGATTTTGGAGATTAATTTGGAACAGCAGATCTGGGCAAAGATGGGGACGATGATTTCTTATCGCGGCCATATTAAATTCGAGCGGGAAGGTATCTTGGAGCATGGTCTTGGTAAACTCTTCAAAAAGGCTTTGACAGGTGAGGGTGCATCTTTGATGAAGGCGACTGGAAGCGGCAAGCTGTACGTCGCGGATCAAGGAAAGAAGATTTCCATTTTACAGTTAAATGGTGAATCGATCTGTGTTAACGGAAATGATTTACTTGCATTTGAGCCGGGGATTCAATGGGATATAAAAATGATGCGGCGCATTGCCGGGTTATTGGCGGGTGGATTGTTCAACGTAAGGCTCGAGGGGAGAGGCATGGTTGCCTTCACTTCCCATTATGAGCCGCTTACTTTAATGGTTGAACATGGGAATCCGGTCTATACGGACCCGAATGCCACAGTGGCTTGGTCAGGGGAATTGCAGCCTGAATTCGTAACGGATGTTTCACTGAAGTCGTTTTTTGGAAGGGGAAGCGGCGAATCTGTTCAAATGAAATTCGAAGGTCAAGGATTTGTGGTCGTCCAACCTTTTGAAGAGGTTTATTTCGGCAATAAGGAATCATGAAACAAACAACCTGAGTCAGAAACTCAGGTTGTTTCCCATGATAATCGGAAGTGGCTGCCCAATAAACGATTCACTTAAAAGTGAAAGCTTCTTTTTTCTTACCCTTTCAATCCCACTCATAAGGGGTTGATTGGTAGACATAATAGTTCAGCCAATTTGAGAACATCAGGCTGCAATGGCTTTTCCATCGGTGAAGAGGAACCTTGGTCGGATCGTTATCAGGAAAGTAATTTTCAGGGAGTTGTGTATTGATTCCACGCTCCCTATCGCGCTTGTATTCTTCACCAAGGGTATCGGCATCATACTCGAAATGGCCGGTAACCATAATTCTTTTTCCATCAACTGAAGCAGCAATCAATACACCGGCTTGATCGGACTGTGCAAGAAGCTTCAGTTCCGGATGGTTAACTAATTTTTGATAGTCAATATCCGTATGGCGGGAATGAGGGGCCATAAAATAATCATCGAATCCGCGGACTAGATTTTCATTCGGTTCAAGGACCTCATGGGTGTATATCCCGAAGCATTTCTCTGGAAGTTCGTATTTGCCTATTCCATAATGATGGTACAGGGCAGCCTGTGCCCCCCAACAAATATGTAGGGTGGATGTGACATTTTCGCTTGACCAATCCATGATACTCTGCAGTTCTTCCCAATAATTAACGTCTGAAAATTCCAGCTTTTCTACTGGGGCGCCTGTAATGATCAAGCCGTCATATTTCTTCGTGCGGATATCATTAAATGATTTGTAAAATTGATCTAAATGAAATTTACTTGTGTTTTTTGATTCATGTGTGCTCAAGCGCAGGAATGATATATTTACTTGAATCGGAGTATTGCCTAGAAAGCGCAGTAACTGGGCCTCCGTTTTTTCTTTCTCTGGCATTAGGTTTAAAATTAATATATTCC
>NZ_JBHVQU010000137.1:0-10041 GCF_042886655.1 Peribacillus sp. NPDC058002
TAATATAATCACAACTTTAGAAGATTACATAAATAGTAAAAAAAATAGAGAAGAGTTCCCAGCAATTTATTTTGACTAATGATTTTTCTTAGAGAAAAAGAAGTGGGTCGATGGAAATGCAAGGGGAGGAAAGCAGGGGAAATGAGTTTGAAGAAAAAACTTATCGTATTGAACACGACAATTATGCTTGGATTAGGGAGCGCTTTTGCCATACCGTCTGTAAAAGCTGAATCTATCTCGGATATTCAATCACAACGCACAGGAATACAATCGGATATTTCAGAGGCAGAACAAGTTATTCAGGAATTGAAAAAAGAACAAACGAAGATGAATGCACAAATTGCCCAGATAGAATCGGCAATGAAAGAAAATGACCAAAAAATCAAAGATACTAAACAAGAAATTAAAGACACCGAAAAAGACATAGATTCTTTAAAGAAAGAAATTAAAGCGTTGGAAGAAAGAATCGCAAAACGCGAGGAAGTCTTGAAAGAGCGCGCGCTTTCATTCCAAGAGAGCGGCGGGGACGTAGAGTACCTGGAAGTTGTTTTAGGTTCTAAAAGCTTTGGTGAATTCGTTAATCGTGTTGGAGCGGTAGCCACCATCGTGGAAGCTGACCAACAGATTCTAAGAGAACAGGAAGCGGATAAAGCTGACTTAGAAAAAAAACAAGCGACTGTTGAGAAAAAATTGCAAAGCCTAAAGGATATGGAAGTAGAACTTAAGGGCATGCAATCTCAAATTAAAGATCAAAAAGCTGAAACTGTCAAAATGAAGGAAATCGTTGAAAAGAAAGAATCGGAAACAACGGCCCTAAAACAATCTTTAGAGAATAAAGATGCCGGTTTAGAATCACAAATTGCGTCCATTCGTGAAAATATCAAAAAAGAGGAAGAACGTAAAGCAGCAGAGAAAGCGGATCTTGACCGTGCTGCTGAAGAAGTGAATTCTTCAAATTCTTCCAATGATGGATCATCGAGTTCTTCCAATGACGGATCATCAAGTTCTTCAAGTAAAGAATCAACAAGTGCTTCTAAAGCTGAATCGTCAGCATCTGGTTCGTCTAAAGGTGAAGCATCATCTAATTCATCTAAAAGCAGTTCCGTTGATAAACCTGCAGCAGCTAGTAAGCCAGCAGTAAGTAAAACTGAAACATCAAGCAAGCCTAGCAGTGCAAATACAGGCTCTGCCATTACAGCCGGTTATAAATATATCGGTAACTCCACTTATAAATTTGGTGGCGGAAGAACGGCATCCGATATCGCTAACGGTCTTTTCGATTGTTCAGGATTCGTTGCATGGGCTTATAAACAAGCTGGTGTGAACCTTCCAGCAAATACGGGTGCATTGACAAGTGCAGGACGTCAAGTATCCAAGAGTCAAATGCAACCTGGAGATTTAGTGTTTTTCAATACCTACAAAACTGATGGGCATGTCGGTATTTATGTCGGCGGCGGCAAATTTATCGGTTCCCAAAGTTCAACAGGTGTTGCGATCGCCAATATGGAAAGCGGATATTGGGCAAGTAAATTCAACGGCCGTGTCGTTCGTGTAAACTAATCGTTCTTTAAGTAAGCGGGGGAGTAAATGCCCCTGCTTATTTTTTTTGAAAAAAATCGAAAAAAATGAAACTTATTTTGAAATTGAACGTAAATACTATAAGATAAAACAAGGATAGGTGATGTGGACTTTCAGTAAATCTGGGAAAACATTTATAGAATCAACATTCCATACTATTAAACGGAGGCAAAAAAAACATGATGAAAAAATTTATGGCTGCATTACTTACAATTACACTAGCATTCTCGCCAGTCGGCACTTATGTATTCCAAGATCATTCGGAGTCAGTCGATGCAAGGGGTTACAAGTCCGGAAAAAGAAGTTTTAACAGCAACAACAATAACAAATCGAATTTCCAAAATAAAGAAACTAAGAAGTCCGATGCTACTACTGCTAATAAAGCCAAGACTGGAAATACATTCTCAAAAGGCGGCTTAATGAAAGGAATTATGCTAGGTGGACTGGCAGGTTTACTTTTTGGTAGCCTATTCGCCAATATGGGAGCCCTTGGTTCTATACTTGGTCTATTAATCAACGTGTTAGCGGTCGTTGTATTAATCGTTGTAATCCGTAAAATATTCACATATTTCAAAGATAAGAAGAAGAAAGAGGATACAAACCCATGGAGAGGCTAAAGATTTCCGAACAAGATATCATCAATGCGGTTTGTGTTTACATTGCCCGTAAAAAACAGGTACAACCCAATGAGGTAGAAGTGGAGTTAATGTTTGATGATGATTATGGCTTTTCGGCGGAAGCGTTCGTCGATGGCCGGAAACAAGTGTTAATTACCATCAACTTGATAGAAGCGCTTCGCTTATGGCTGGATGAATATATGAATAAAGATCCATACTCTGGTATTGAACTTGTATTGGATGATGAAGAAGGCATAGTGGCTTTAGTAAGTGAAAGTAATAGATAAGGAAAAAAGGATGCCGTAACGGCATCCTTTTTTTATTTAATAAGGCACAGGGCGATCTATGCGGAGGAAAAGGTTAAAAAAGAAATAGAAAAATAGTAAAGCTAACTAAGCAAAATCCTAGATTACCAACACTTATTTCAAACTCAAAAATATATATTTTCCATTTGTTGCAAAAAACGGTCCGTGGAAGTAGGATTGATATATGTTCAAGTCAAAGGAGGAGAATTAGTGAAAGGTTATATTGAAGATATCATTTTTTTAAATGAAAAGGCCATAAAGTTCGGCAATGAAAAAGTGGAAGCGATAATTGCGCCATCTTTAGGAAGCAATCTGCTTTCGTTGAAGTACAAGCACAAGGATATTGAGTTGCTGCGCACTCCGGATAGCGTGGAAGAGTATAAAAAAGCTCCCATTTTATATGGAATGCCAATCCTGTTTCCTCCTAATCGGATTGAAGGTGGTCAATTTACATATAAGGGGACTGTATATAAGTTTCCAATCAATGAAATGAAAAAATCCAATCATATTCATGGTTTTTTGCATGACAAGCCGTGGCAAGTCTGCAAAAAGGAAGTGAACGGGAAAGCAGTGGTCATTAATACTGAATTTTCAAGCAGCGATTTTGATCTAAAAGGCAGCTTTCCACAAGATATCATTGTGAATATGTCTTTCTCTTTAAAGGCAGAAACATTGGAAATACAATTGGAAATCACCAACAAGGGCATTGAACCCTTTCCATGGGGAGCAGGTTATCATACCGTATTCAATTTTCCATTTGGAACAGGGAGTAAATTGGAGAATTGCAGAATATCACTTCCTGTCAATAAACATTGGGAGTTGAATGAAAGGTCATTGCCCACTGGTGCAATTCATGAAACGGAAAATACATTGGAAATCCAAAATGGTATTAGTTTGGACGGCAGGCAATTTGATGACATATTTGGCTATGATGAGGAAAGAGCGCTGGAAAACGAGTGCATACTTACTGACCAAGAGGCTGGCATACAGGTCATCTATCATGTCGATCGACATTTTAAGTTTTGGGTATTGTTCAACCAGCAGGGGTTTGTCTGTCCCGAACCATATACATGGGTAACGAATGCTCCTAATTTGGATTTGTCTGCAAAAATGACTGGATTGCGGGAGTTATGCTCAGGGGAAACGGTTCAGCTGAAAACTAGATTGATTATGAAAGATATATAAAAAACACCTTGGCATCCATAAGTGCCAAGGTGTTTAAGGTTATGCTTTTTTTCTCATCCATAATGGGTATAGGACGATTCCGAATACATATAATGCTATGCCAAGTATGAATGTATTCATATCAGCTGTACCTGTCTTGATGACCCAGATCGAGTAAATTAACGCCAGGATGGTAATGATGCCATCACGTACCCTTGAGCCTTTCATGATGTCATAGGTTTCCCCAGTCATGACTAATTTCAATTGATACAGAACCGAAGCAAGATACGGGATCAAGTAAGCGAGTGTAGCGACAATCATCGAGAATTGATAAGCTTCCAAAATCGTACCCGAAATAGTGGAGAATAAGAATATCTGTGTCATGATATTTGTTATTGTCATAGAACGGACGGGTGTGCCATTTTTGTTCGCTTTCGCAAAATAGGCCGGAAACAGGTCCGATTTCGCTGCCTGGTAAGGAACCTCTGATGCAACGACAATCCATCCGATTGTAGATCCCAATAAGGAAATGACGGCAAGAGCAGCCATTAAATACGTACCGCTTGAACCAACTACAGCTTGCAATGCGTCAACAAGCGGTTTTTGAGATATTTTCAAATCGTCTTGCGATATGGCACCCATCGTCAATAAAGTAATGCCGATATAAATGGCAACTGCGATAAGTAAACCAAGGATCGTCGCTTTCTTTACATCATTTTGTGACTTGGCGCGGTTTGACAGCATGACTGCGGCTTCAATACCGATGAAAGCCCATAATGTTGAAATTGCAGCAGCATTCACTTGATCACCTAAAGAGATTGCAGATCCCGCCTTATCATAAAATTCAGCTCCGTTCCCTAGGTTGGAAGTATCGAAAATGAAAATCGTGATAATGATGAAAAATAAGAATCCAAGCACTTTGGTAACCGTGGCAAAAAGATTCATTTTCCCAGCGCTGTTAAAACTTCTTACCAAGATTGCCTGAATCCCCCAAAGGGCAACGGAACATACCGCAAATGTTAATGCTTTACCCAGTTCAAGTTGAAACGACCCGGCTGTATAAATCACTTTCGCACTATGCATCACCGGGAAAAACGTTGATAGGTAACCAGCAAATGAAATGATGACAGAAGCTGTCGCAGCCCAATTCGCAGCCCAATAGCCCCATGCCATGCTATAACCTGAAACCCTTCCTTTAGCAGGGGATTTAAATAATGATTGAGCATAACTTTGCGGTCCAGCTTTCAAATCAGGTTTCCGCACTGCCAGGTTACCAAACACCAAAGCTATTAGAAAAACTCCCAGTCCAGTAACGATCCATGCCAATGTGGCCCCGAATGGACTGGATACCTGTGCTAATTGAGCAGGGAGCATGAAAATTCCGCCGCCGACCATATTCCCAATAACGAATGTGGTCAAAATCAATAAACCCCATTTTTTATTTACCATTTATATCGAACCTTTCTTAAATAGGTGTGTGTTTATACCGACAACTTATACTAAAATAGTATATCTCAAATAGTTTAGTTTGGTAAAGTGGTAAATAAGTAAAATGTAAAACGCAGACTAATCAGAAAATTATAATTTTCATTGACAAAACGAGGGAATTGGATTATATTAGTAAATACCAAGTTAGTTGGTAAGAATAATGTGGTTTTCCTTTGGTTCGTGTTTTTCAATAACATATGCAACTCCTAAATATTGCCGATTAGTCAACTAAAGGCACCCTTACATCTACTTCTGATAGATGGCGGGTGCCTTTTATCTTTTATTAGTGAGGGGAGGGGAATGTGGAGTTCCTATTAACTGGCTATTCTTATACGGAAAGTAATGTGAGGATATGATAGGTAAACCAACTTCCTCAAGAAAACATGGAAAGCGGGAAGCGTACGGGCGCTTTAAACAGTAGGCATGAAACGAAACTTTATTACCAGTAGTGAAGGGGAGATATTATGGAAAAGAAAGAAGAATTGAAAATCAGGCATATCATTTCAAGCTTGGAAGATCTGCAATATGGATCCGTGATAATAACCATACATGATGGTGAAATCACACAGGTGGATACAACCGAGAAGAAACGATTCCCATTAGTGAAGGGCAGGGCAGTTAAATCCAGATGAATATTCGTTAGTAACGGGGCTTTCGATATGAAGGCTCTTTTTTATGCAAAAAATTATTCAATTAGAATTTAGAAGAAGATTGTACTGCATTCAACATGGTAGAATAAGTTAGGGGATAAGGGAGTTTTTTATAGGGATTTAAATGATATCTAAGGGAGGAACAGGAAATAGATGACCTTACAAACTATAGAACATGATATCTTGGCATTAATTGAAACATTTAATGGGAAAATCGCATATAAAATTGAAAATGGTCATGGGGAAACGATTGGATACCACGAGAATGAATCCTTTCAATCAGCGAGTCTTATCAAAATACCGATGATCATCGAAGGTTATCGTCAAAGTGAACAAAAGAAAATCTATTTGAATCAACCAGTGACCATCCCGCCTAATGAAGTGACAGGGGGATCTGGGGTTCTGCATGTCTTATCGAATAAAGTATTTTTAACTGTTGAGGATTTATTGACATTGATGATAACTGTTTCTGACAATACATCCACGAACATGATGATGAACCTGCTGGGATTTGAGGAAATTAATCAATGCATCAAGGATCTTGGTTTGAAAAACACTGTCCTTGAACGAAAAATGCAGGATTTTAAGGCATTAAAAGAAGGGCGCGACAATACCATATCGGCGGAAGATACGATTACCTGCCTGAAAGCGATACATACAGGAAACTTTTTAACGAAAGAAAGCCAAGAAAGAATATTGCGTGTATTTGACAATCAACAATTAAGGGATAAACTTCCTTCACTGATGGGCAAAGGGGTCAAGGTAGCAAGCAAAACTGGTGGAATTCGCGGAGTTTCCCATGATTGTGCAATCATTCGTTCAGAAACACAAACAGTCTATGCTGCAGTTCTTACTGAAGATATGAAATCAGAGGAAGTGAGCCGTCAAGTGATCAGTAAAATTGGAAAATTGATATATGATGATATTGTCGCAGAATAAACAGTCAGTTTGAATATTTTTGGAAGTGCGGAAGTCTTTCGTGATTTCACGCTCTTCGATTTTGGCTATAGAGGGGTCAGTGAAGAATGTTAAATGAAAGGAAAATGAAGCGGGGAAAAACCTTGAAAAGCGCGATGAAATTGGGCGTAATGAGTGTTGTTATATTACTGGGGTATTTTGGTTTTTTACACATGAAAATTCAAGAAAGCATTCACCAGCAAATTCCTGAAAATGCCGATTACCTCATTATTCTTGGAGCAAGGGTCAAAGGTTCGGTTCCATCATTATCCCTACAATACCGGATTGATAAAGCTGCAGAATATTTAAAGGCCAATAAACAAACAGTGGCCATTGTATCTGGCGGAAAAGGACCGGGGGAAGATATATCGGAAGCGAAAGCAATGCAACAGGGGCTAATCGCCCAGGGAATTGAAGATGCGCGCATCATGATGGAAGACAAATCTACAACAACTCACGAGAATATTGTTTTCTCAAAAGAACTCATTCCTGATACAGCAGCTACAGGATTGATTGTAAGCAATGACTTTCATATCTACCGGGCAGTTGAAATAGCAAGAAAAGAAGGCTTGGACATGAAGGGGATGCCGGCAAAAACACCAAAAGTGTCACTGTTGAAATCATATACCCGTGAATATCTTGCAATTACCAAATACTATTTATCAGAGTTGATTGGGAGGTAACATCCAGAGGCTAAAGATGGGAGGTTGCTTTCTTTACTCAACTTCCACGACAACATAAGGAACTTCCCAGAAGTCTTTCTCTTGATATAGCTCCTTAAGTGTCTTAAAAACGGGAAAACCCGTATAGGAAATCTCGACTTGTTCATCAGCATCCACTTCTTCCACATCTATATCATCAACAAAACCAAGTTGATCATTGCTTTCCATTAAATAAAATCCGAGTGCCTCATACCCGCTATAGGCTACAATTACCTTACTGTCAAAACCGTTATTGGATACCTTGTAATATTTCATTGATTGACCTCCTTGTTGATCATCCTTGGTACTGTTTCTTATTACTCTGATATACCCATTTATTAATATCTGAATCATTAAATTGGATAAATAAAGAAAATGGGAAGGAGAAAAGAACTGAAGCCGTCTTTAAAATATCACTGGATAATTTGCTATCTTCATCAATTCATGTTACTCTAATAAAGAATTGTTTTTGATTGTGGAAGAGGATACTGATTATTTTCCAAATGATTAAAAATAGTAATACAATGTGTGTTATGCACTAGGAGGCAACAACAATGGAACAAGGTACAGTTAAATGGTTTAATGCAGAAAAAGGTTTTGGATTTATCGAACGTGAAAACGGAGACGACGTATTCGTACATTTCTCAGCTATCCAAAGCGAAGGCTTCAAATCTTTAGACGAAGGTCAAAAAGTAACTTTCGACGTTGAGCAAGGCGCTCGTGGAGCTCAAGCAGCTAACGTTCAAAAAGCTTAATTTCTAAATTAAATCGTAACCGATATGAACAGACTTCCTCAATGGGAGTCTGTTTTTTATTATGCTAAAAAATGAAAGCGAAAAAAATCCCACTCTGAAATGAGTAGGGTTTTAGTGACTTGTCATTAAGCTTTTTTTAATTCCTCTTCAAAGAAAAAAGTAGTTGGATGTTCTTTAACAGTGTAAGAATATCTCTTCATGTTTTTTACATATGCCCATTTATTAATGGTTACTGATTCATTAGTATCCTGAATAGTTACTGTTTCACCAGTATTATACTTATTGCTTCTCAATTTAGCCACCCTCTTTATTAATAGTATAACATATTTGCGAATGAAAGATGTGTTCAAGATGTTCCAATGATATGTTGGGGTTGAAAAATCAGGCTATGTATACGGAACTAGCCCAATTATTTTGGCTGTACAAAACTAAAAGCCTGAGGGTGATTATAAAGGTGCATAAAAAAACAGCCAATGTTCCGAAGTAATTCAGGAATCATTTGGCTATATATCTGAAGAATTCAAGAATTTCAGTTATTTAAAACGCCCAATCCCCATTACGGAAGACAGGTTCCGAAGTGCCGTCCTGTTTGATGCCGTCGATGTTGGCTGGAAACGTTGATATATAAGGGTTTTGTGGATATTGAAAGAAAGGATAAAAATGGATAATGACAAAAACGCTTTTTTTATGACCACTGCGTGCTTCAAAAATTTTATGGACATAACTTCCGAAAATGGTTACATCTTGTCAACAGGCAAGAAAATTTGTATTGGAACTCATCAACTTTGAAGGGAAAACACTAGATGAACTTATTGATATATACCATTTTATTTTGATAAGGAAATAAAAGAACTTTCCAAGAAAATTAGGTGATATGTCTGCCGTCTTCATATCGCCTTAATAGGCTTATTCAGTTGGTTACAGTGTAATAAATGTCTAAGATAAACTTATTAATTTATTACACTGTAATTATTAATGTCAAATATAAAAGATGATTTTAATAATATAGATAATCGTTATTTTCATATTTTTCTCAATTTTTGGTAAAAACAGATTACTTATACATTTAAAGATAGTTATAAAATGTATATGTAACATTTTCAAAAAAAGAGGAGTGAATTTTATGAGAAGACTTATGAGGAATAGCGTATTATTAAGCACCATTCTTGTTTTTCTGATACCAGTTAGTGCAAATGCTTATAATACATTTAAAGGGCATAAAATGACTTCAGGAATTGGAAACCATGGTAAAAGTACAAAGTTTTATTGCGTTGATTCATCTGCAAGTACGTACTCTACAAAAATAGCAAATTCATTTGACAGGTGGATATATTCTTCCGAATATGCAGGAATATTAACCCCAACATCTTATAAAAAGACAACAACTAAGAGTGCTAGCACTATTGATCATTATCGCGTAAACTCTCTTTCAAATCTTGGAAAAGGTGTTGCAGGAGTAACTTATTTTTATGTTAACCAAACAAAGAAGGTTCTTCCGCAAAATCAAAACTGGTACTGGTCAAAGATTCAATTAGCCAAAGATGTACTAACTAGCTATCCCAAATACCAACAAGTAACTATTAGTCATGAAATTGGGCATGCTTTCGGTTTAGCTCATACGAATAATCAGCTGATGCATCCAAACGTAAATGCTGCCTATGATTTAGGAATTCAATATCCTAGGAAAGATGAGTATAACGGCATAAACTATCTTTATTAAAGGCTGATTTCGCATACTTTGTTGCTATTTATCAAGTAAAGAGGTGTGGTCGATTTCCCCTCCAGATGCTCGCTTTCCGCGGGGCGGGCGGTGAGCCTCCTCGGCG
>NZ_JBHVQU010000138.1:0-9907 GCF_042886655.1 Peribacillus sp. NPDC058002
GGATATGGTGAACACCCTCACCATATGTTTCAAGATGATCTTTCCACGTACTAGGTGATTCACCCGGCTCGATCAATTCAATTTGAATTAACGGGGTATCGATGAACATATATTTTGATTTCCCTTCAGTGGGCTTCCCTTTGTATATCACGTTTGTAATATCGGTTGAACCAGAATGAATGATGGGAGGTTTTTCAATACCTAATAACTTACAATATGCCTCTGCAGCCGCATCCAGGTCTTTTACAACTAAGGCTAGCTGTTCCACTTTGTTGGTCCCTAATAGCGGCTGAACGCTTGCATCTTCTGGCCTCTCCCATGCCGTTTTTCTTGGCTCTGCACTTTCAAGCAGTTCAACTAATGATTTGTGATCATCCAGTGTATCCACATATACATATCGGCCGTCACTTGAAGTGAATTCACCTGTTTGCAAAGCTGGGTAGCCGCTATTCCCCATGATTGGCAGCCTCTTTTGGATAGAGTCTACATCAAACGCTATATGGTGAATCCCCTCACCTACTTCATCCAGGAACTCTCGCATCGTTCCTGGATTTTTATCGGGTTGTATAAGTTCGAATTGGACGGTTGGTGTATTCAGAAAAGCCAGTTTGGATTGTGATCCCGTTGGTACACCTCTAAAAGTGACTTTCGAAACAGAACTGTCACCGGTTAGAAATGGTTCTGCCTTCTTTATGCCCAGCAGTCTTGTGAAAGCTAGATTAGCAGCCTCAATATCTTTTACAACAAATGCGAGTTGATTAATCTTCCTACTGCCCAATAGTGATTCAGCCATACTTATAAACCTTCTTCCCATAGTTTATTCTGAAATGAACTCAACCCAGTCCGCGAACTGACAATCCTCCATCACTGGAGATGACTTCGCCGGTAATTGCACGCGCTGCGTCCGATGCTAACAGGACATATGCAGCTACATGATCTTCGGGCATCTGTGCAAGCTGAAGAGGGTTTCTTTTTTTAATGCTATTTGCCTTCGTTTCATTATCCACGATTTTAACGAATGGACGCAGGGGAGGAATGACCGATAATGCTGTCAGAGTGCCGCCAGGCGCTACAGCATTCACCCTAATGTTAGGAGCAAGTTCAAAGGCAAGTTGGCGCATCAATCCTATTTGGGCATGCTTGCTTGCTGTGTACCACACCCCGCCGCCATCCGGATAAAAACTGGCACCGGATACGGTGAAAATAATATTGCCATTCGTTTTTTGCAATTCTTCAAGAGCGGCTTTAGCACCGAAAAAAGATCCTTTAACGTTAATATCGATCAGAAAATCATATGCTTCGGAAAGTGCATCGGGAGTTACGTCGGCAAATTTAGCAAATCCATCAAAGACACCTGCATTAGCAACGAAAACGTCCAGCTTTCCAAATTGCTCGACTGTGGCCTGTACAGCCCTCTCATTGTCTTCATATTTGCTTACATCGCCTTGGTTAATGAGAATCTCTTCACCAAATTCCTCTTTCATTTTCTTTAGCGTTTCTATCGAGCGGCCGATGATGCTGACTTTTGCCCCTTCTTGTATAAAACGTCTAGTGACAGCCTCTCCGATACCTGAATTGCCCCCGGTAATCAACACTACTTTATCATTTAACGCCATTGCCATTGAAACCAGCCTCCTTGTTATCTCATTTATATCCAAGTCAATATTATACGAAGATAGCAAGATTTCTGGTATTTATCGTTGATTGATCAACAATGAATATCCGTTTGGAAAGTTTCCATTTACCTTCTTCGAAAATGAATTCATCATTTCGTTCCCCCGAAATCAAATCATGTTGAATATCCGTGCTGCGGCTTCGATAGATAAGCAAATAGCTCTTTACAACTGCCTTTTCACCTTCAACATAGTCTTTAACGCGTACATTAGAGACAAAACGCCGTGTTCTTGACGGCGGTATTTCCGCCCAAGCATAATCCGTTTTCAAACGATCCACGCGCAGTTTAAGCAGCTCAATATCATCATTAAATGTAAACATTTCCGTTGAATAATCCGGGCGTTCCACACCTTCTTTATTTACACGTACAGGCATTTGATAACGCAAGCTCGAGTGCATTAAATCGAACCAGTCATCAAATTCAATATCATCCAATAGTTGAGCTTCATCATACAGCCACTGTTCAAATTCACATTTGAGCAACATTTTCTCCACATTCATTTCCGTTCCCCCTCCCGCTTATCATTTCGTCATTAACTCTAGCCAGTATTTGTAAAAATTCCTTTGGCTCGCTTCAGTGAATTTATCATCGTAAGCAACACCCGGCCCTATAAAATCAACTGGTTCACGATGAAGGCCCATTGTATAATTGTAGGTTAAATTCTTTAGGAAAGGCATTGGGCCTTGGGCTGCTTCAGTAATATCCGTAAACACTTCCGTATCATCCTGTTCGAAAATACCGGATGGGCTAAAGGTCAATATAAATGAATCTCTTGATCTATCTTTCCAATCTTGGGAGGCGTTCTTTTCCACGAGCATCCAAGCGATCACTTCCATTTTATTGTGACCGATTGGCCGCCACATTCTAATTGAAGTGTTGGAGATGAATTGGTCCTTGATTTTTGTATGGGATATTAAAAATGATAAATTGGGGAAAACGTTCCCAATCATATTCTTTAAGTTTGATAACACTCCATATTGTTCTTCAGACAAATTAGTTTTAAATTCTTCTTTCAATTCTTCCGGGAAAGCGAATCCAGGGTTAGGTGTCCCTAAGTTCAGTCCATGCCCGTTATCTGTATGGATTTGAAAACCGCGCTTGGAATAGGTAGCATTTGGAACCATGCCCAGTTTGGCAATGGAACCGTGTGTGACCATCGTGTGATAGGAATCACCAACAAAGTTATCGGAACCAACTTTCCAGTTGGAATTGACAACGAATCTTTGCGGAACCCCGATTACTTCCATTTCTGCACGACCTACGAGTATATCCAAATACCATTTAATGTCTCCAAGAAACTCTTCAAGCGGCTCTGCATCTTCATTCCAAGTTCCAAATAAAAGACCTTTATAGGATTCAAGCTTCACTTTATGAAGGCCCATTTCCGACCGGTCAAGGTTGCCCCCGTATATGTCCTTTTGTAATGGCACCCCTACGAGCTCACCAGTGTTTTTGAAATTAAACCCATGGTAGGGACACGTAAATGATGACTTGTTTCCTTTATCTGCACGGCATAGTTTCATTCCGCGATGTGTGCACATATTATAAAACGCCCTGATTTCCCCTTCACCATCACGAGTGATGATGAGCGAGTAGCCAGCCAGTTCACGGGTCATGAAGTCTCCTTTGTTGGGTACTTCAGAATCATGACCGATAAAAACCCATGTTTTCAGAAACACTTTTTCATGTTCTATATCATAAACCTTTGGGTCTCCAAGGAGGTATGCAGGTATAGCGCCTTCCTCTGGTTTAACCGTTTCATTCAGATAGTCAATAACTTGTTGTTTCGACATTTCTTCTAAGGATTTATCAGTTTTAAGCATACTTTTTCTCTCCCTTCCAAGCTTTGCACCATAAGTCTTTACCCGATTTGAACGCTCTTTTCCTTATTTTGCAGAGTAGCCAAAACACTTAATGCCGCTAGATAACTCGTTTTCGGATTATTTGGCATCGGATCATTTTCCACTTCCAATTTCAGTTTCCCGAACGAACCTGACGCTTCTATCAGGTGATTGTTTTTTAACACATTCGGATCGGCAATGATTTTCACTTTCGTCTTTTCAGATCCAAGACCAGCCATGGACAGCACAATCGCAACATTAATGTTTCTCGGAAACTGTTTGATCGCTTCTGCAGCAGATCCTTCAAATAATACCGTTTCTTCTGTCACTGTAGAACCTGCAGGCAATGCGTTTGGCGGTTTTCTTGTGGTGATGCAAACAGATTCAAGGCCATTCACCGCCTTTGCTGACTTAAGTACATCGAGACCTCCAATCGCACCAGACGGAAGGAGAATATTCACGTTATTCATTTTGCAAATCTGATTTGATTGTTCTTCAAAGGCACGATTCGCCATCACGCCAATGCTGCTCAGCAAGAGATCCTTCCCGCTTTTAAGCACTTTCAATGCATACTCTTCAGCTGCTTCGATCGTTGCAGCCTCTATGACTAATTCTACATCGGATTGAAGGAGTTCATCGACATCACTATATGGCTGAGTCCTGAATTCTTCAGCTAGTTGTGCCGCGATTTCTTCACGGCGGGCATAAATCGCAACGATTTTCCCACCTGGAAGAAGCCCGTCCTTATTAATGGCCTGAAGCAGAAATTTACCGATATTACCGCACCCGATTAAACCTAATTTCATGTAGTTTCATCCTTCCTCAATCAGCAAACCCGTATGAGTCCGCAAAAAATTCCAGCCCGCAATGTCTTGTTTCCCGGGAAACACCACTTTCTTTTAATCCTGGGAAATCCAGAGCCAAGTCGCTGAAAACGGTATGATTATTTTGGAAAACAGCACCAGCTTCAAGGCGATCTGCCATTTCGACAGCGATATCTTCATTCTCGGTCCAAACAGAAGCACGCAAGGCAAACTCACTATCATTGGATAATTTTACAGCTTCATCAATACCATTGAAAGGTAAAATTGGAATGATGGGTCCGAATTGCTCCACCCGAACTAATTCGCTCTGCTGATCGACGCCTGTAATAATGGAAGGACGCATATAATAACCTTTATCCCAAGTTTCCGGATTCAGCTGGATGCCAGTCGTGATTATATTTCCTCCTGATTTTGCGGTACGTTCGATCAAGCCATTCACAAAGTCAAATTGTGCTTTATTATTCAATGGACCCATTGTCACGTCAGGCTGAATGCCATCACCAATTACCATCCGGCTAAACTCTTTGGTCAGCTTTTCCACAACCTCATCATAACGTGATTCTTGGACGTACACTCTTTTTACTGCAGAACAGACCTGACCCGCTGCTCGTAATATCCCCATCCTCAAACGTTTGATGGCTGCTTCATCCATATTGGCATCTTCCAAAATGATGGCAGGATCATTTCCGCCAAGTTCCATATATACCTTTTGCAGATTTCCAGCTGATTTCTGCATGATATCTTTTCCGGTTTCCGTACTTCCGACAAACGCCAAAGTCCGTACGCGTGAATCGGAACATAGTTTGTCGCCGATCGCTTTTCCTGATCCCGAGATTATATTGATGACCCCTGGAGGAAAATGTTCAGCAACTACTTTTAAACAGGACATTATCGTTAACGGGCAATTCGTTGCAGGTTTTACAACAACGGCATTGCCTGCCAAAACAGCAGGTATGACCCGTTTAAAGGTTAATATCATTGGAGAGTTCCACGGTGTGATAATTGCGGTGACACCGCTTGCCCTTCTTCGGATCTGGACTTTTTGTTTTCCAGGGAGCACTTCAGGCTTCCACCAATCAAGTAACTCTGCTGCACAGCCCTTCATGACTTCAACACAGCGCAGTAAATCCTTTTTAGCTTCAACAAGTGTTTTGCCATTTTCACGTACAAACACTGTAACATTTTCCTCAATAACTTTTGAGAGTTCTTCTGCCGCAGTGCTCATCCGTTTGGCCCGTTCCCCGATATCAGAGCGAGACCACGTTTCAAAAGCATTTTCTGCCGCTTCAATCGCGTCATTCACGATTTCTTCAGAGCATTTCGCCACCTGGCCAACTACTTCCGATGTATATGCCGGATTTACTACATCGACTTTTTCCGCCGATTCTTTCCATTCTCCATTAACTAGGTATTTTCCTGAAACAAATGGGTATGTCGAAATCATTGTCAATCCTCCTTATAGTTTTTTGGGCTTGAACGCTTCCGCAGCTCCCGGAGGTCCGCCAAATGGCTTGGCCATAGGCCCCACAGCTTCCATATCAACAACGATCATTGAGGGTTTACGTCTTTCCTTTGCCTTTTTCAGTTCGGATATGAATTCATCTCCAGAACCAATACGGACAGCATCAAAATGCATGGACTCAGCCAGTTTCACAAAATCAGGACTCAATAAATCCACGGCTACCTGCCGACCATATGCGGCTGTTTGAATATTGCGAAGAACCCCATAGCCTGAGTCATCGAACAATACGATGATAACTGGTAAGTTTTCTTCGGCTGCAGTAACCATTTCCCCGACATTCACCATAAACCCACCGTCTCCAGCCATAAGAACAACGGTTTTATCCGGACACCCCATTTGGGCACCGATTGCTGTTGGAAGACCTTGACCAATTCCGCCGCCTGATGCATGAATGGATGTTCTCGGTTCATAGACTTCAAATAAACGGCTGCCCCAAACGTTTGCCTGTACGGTTACATCTCGAACCAGAATGGTATCGTCTGGTAATATCTCCCTCATGCCATCCACAAATTGCTCATAAGGTCCAAGCGTTTCCCTTAGTTGAGCGCGCACTTCATTTCTAAGCGAAAGAACTTCTTGTAAATAAGAAGGCTCCGCATGAACTGAATGTTCATCGAGTTTTTGAATGATGGCAGCTAACATATCTTTTGCATCACCAACCAATCCTAACGTGGCTTTATAGTTCCTGTTAATGGCCTGCAAATCCGCATCGATCGCTATATGTTCTTGTGGCACCGGCACTTTCCAGTTGGATGTTTCGTTCCCCCTAAACCTTACACCTACGCTAATCAATAAATCTGCATTTCTTAAAAACTCTTTTGTTGTTTCATATGCTGCAAAATGTCCGATGCATTGTTCGTGGTTTTCTGGAATCGATCCTTTTCCTGACTGACTTGTTATAACCGCTGCACCAAGGAGTTCCGCTAATTTTTGCAGCTCTTGCGATGCATTGGCACTGATGACTCCGCCACCTGCCCATATTACAGGACGGCGTGCGCCTACGATTTTTTGCACGGCTTTTTCAGGAATAAATGGCAATGAATTTGGTTCAGATGTTGAGGCCCGCAGCCCCTCGAGTGAAAGATCTTCTATGATCGCCGATTGAAAGTCAATCGGGATTTCCAATGTAACCGGACCCGTTGGTGCAGTTAAGGCTTCTTGGATCGCCTTCCTTACCACTGCTGCAGATTGGTCAGGGTTTATAAGCCTCACTGCATTTTTACAAGCTCCTCTCATCATTGAAAGCTGGTCTTTACACTCATGTATGTATCCTTTGCCTGTACCAAGATAAGAAGAAGCCACTTCACCGGTAAGATGAAGAAGGGGGACACCAGCTGCCCATGCTTCCACTAGTGAACCAGCAGCATTTCCTGCCCCTGTTCCGGTACTTGTAATCACTACACCCAATTTCCCTGTGGCGCGGGCATATCCATCAGCCATATTTACGGCACCGCTCTCACCGCGTGAACAAATGAGTTTGATGCTCCCTTCTCTAAGAATTGCATCATAGATTGGCATATTGTGAATACTGACAATCCCGAAAGCAGCTTCCACTCCTGCTTGGACAAGCTCCTTTACGATGGAATCGGCGGTCGTAAACTCTAGTTCTTCTTGTATTTTCATCACGTTATCCTACCTTTTTTAGTAATATATTTATAGTGCCTTTCCGATCGCTCCTGCCGTCTCAATCGTCGAACCCGCTACATAACTTGCTTTGTCTGAAGCGAGGAAAACGATGACACTGGCCACTTCTTCCGCTTCACCAACGCGGCCAAGAGGAATGTTCCGTTTTTTCGCAAGGTCTCCGTAATACTCTGCCGGGTCCATTTCAGGCGCATTTTTCAATCTTCTTCGCTCCCATTGATCCGTCCGGATCAATCCAAGACTCACTGAATTAACCAATATATTGTCAAAAGCCAATTCCTGGGACAAGGTTTTGCTTAAATTAAGGAGACCAGCCCTTGCTGCTGCAGTCGCTACCATATGACGTTCAGGTTCTTTAGCAAGCGTTGCATTAATATTAATGATCCGCCCTCCTCCCCTTTTCAATAAATGAGGATGCGATGCACGAACGGCATATATGATGGCAAAGAACTTTAACTGAATCTGTTCTTCCCACTGCTCATCTGTTATGTCAAAAAAGTGACCCATCACGCTTTGACCGGCTGCATTCACCAATATATCGATTCCGCCAAACCTCTCAGCGGTACAATTAATGAAAGAATCCACATCCGATTTTGAGGTGACATCACATGTTGATGCAAAAATATCAGCCTCTTCACCAAATGAAAGCAATTGTGTTTGTGCACTCTCCATACGCTCTGCACTTCTGCCGCATATAGCCACTTTCGCTCCCTCAGCCAGAAACATTTCTGCTGTTTTTAATCCCACGCCCGACGTGCCGCCCATTATGACAGCAACTTTCCCTTGCAATCCTAAATCCACTCTCGTCACTCCTTTTCTAAACCATTTTCCTTAAACGCTTTTCCTAACTACGCACAAGAATAATGGGAGGAAATCAATATCTTCCTCATTTTTCCGCCATGACTGAATCATCTATCTGAGAATCAACCCAGCCTTGATCGGGATCTCCTCCCATTGCTTTGCGGGCTTCTGGCTTCGGCGGACCTGCAATCCCCCATTGATCCATTAAATGCGGAACCCGTTTCCATACACGTGCTCTCCACTCCGATTCATCTTCGATTGTTTCCAGATAACATGTATACTCCATAACAAAACCGCCTGGGTCTTGAAAATAACAGAATATATTGTCTCCAGGCCCATGACGTCCAGGTCCCCAAAGTTCTGACAAGCCCGCTTTTCGCACATTGCTTATTCCCCGCATCAGTTCATCCACGGAATCGACCTCGTATGCGATATGATTGACTGACGCATGCTCATCTTGATTGAAGGCAATGGAGTGATGTTTCCTGTTACATCGCAGGAATGACATTTGGTGCTCACTCCAATCAGTAACTTTAAACCCAAGTACATCCGTGTAAAACTCAACGATCATATCCAAGTTCTTCGTGTTCATTACAACGTGGTTCAGTTTCACTGGATCAACATTTTTCTTGCTCCATATAGACGTTTGTACTTCCACCCAAGCCGAAAGCTCTATTACGCGGTTTTCCGGATCAATAAACCGCAGGCCATAACCGGCACCTGCTTCATCCAAATATCCAGGCGGTTCAATAATTCGAACGCCCTTCGACTGTAATATCCCTGCTGCACGATCCACCGCATTTTTATCGACCATGCCAAAAGCTATATGATGCAAACCACGTTTTTCTCCCTTGTGAAGGCTTAAAATATGATGTTCCGGTCCAGCCCCGCGGAAATAAACCGTATTCCCCTCTTCCGGAACATCCACTCTATCCAGTCCCCAAACCTTTTCATAAAATTCTGCTTGATCATCGAAATTCGGAGTTATCATGCTTATATGTCGTAAATGAGTAATCCCAAGCATTTTTTATACCTCCCATAATTTAGATTGGCCTTTAGATAAATTGCATGGGCCATATTTAACAATCTAATCGAAAAGGGCGCCTCATTAATTTTCATAATGCAGGTGCCCTCTTCGGCTAAATAATCAGTCTTTAATAATGGCTTCTCTTTCTTTAGCGCGCTGTTTACGCAGTTCTTCCAGGTCACTGCCTTCAGGATATGTCGGTAAGTTAGGCTTCACTGCCCCTAACATCACGAGCATGCGCGCCTCAACATCCCCGTCATTTCTAATTCCCCGATAAACCCCTGGTGGGCTACTGATGCAATCTCTCGCACTTAATTTAATTTCATGCACTTCGCTGTAGCTATCCTCTTGAATTAATGCCGTGACTTCACCCTCTAGAATGAAAAACACTTCTTCAACATCGTCGTGAAGGTGCAAAGGACCGATACATCCCGGAGGCAGCACCATTGTACTTAAAGTGAAATGTTCACCTGCAATTACATTGGTATCGTTATTGGCAGTGGCACCACGTCCGATATATCTCATCTGTGCGCGTCGATAAGCGGGATCGATTTCTTCCTGGAACTTCAAGAC
>NZ_JBHVQU010000139.1:0-9876 GCF_042886655.1 Peribacillus sp. NPDC058002
GGAGCGGGACTATATAGTGTTTTTTATGCAATTGCAATCAGTATCATTGGAATGTGCGCTTTTATTATCCTTCCCGATTTAGGAGATCCACAAAATGCATTTACCAGCATAGCGATGGTAACTTTACCTGCTGGTCTATTGGGGGTTGTCATTGCGAGCGTGGTATCTGCCCTAATGTCCACAGCTTCAGGAACTTTGCTAGCTTCGTCCACTTTAGTCGTTAATGACATCATTAAAAAATATATTGGTCCAAAAATGAGTGAACGACAATTTTTAAAAACATCCCGAATTACCACTTTAACGATCGGTGTATTGACCATAATCGTTTCGATATGGATTCAAGATATTTTAGTAGCATTGGATGTAGCTTACGCAATTTTATCCGGTGCTGTGTTCTTTCCGATCATCCTTGGTTTCTTTTGGAAAAGGGTCACGGCCACAGCGGCATTTTACTCCATTCTGGCCAGCATGATCGTTATTATTGTGGGATTGGTGATAAATGGACCTTCCTCCACTCAACCAATTCTGTACGGGCTTGCTACTAGTTTTGTCGTCATCACTACGATTACCTTCCTAAGTTCCAATAATGAACACAAGAACGAAAGTGAAGTAAAGCAAGAGGTAAAGGGTAAAGCTGACATGGACACCATGGCTAATTGAAGGTCCGGCAAAAAACGGAAAAATCGAGGAGGAAAGTAAAAATGACAAAGACAATTTCCCTGCAACCCGCAACATTCAATACGATGGAAGAAGAACGCACACACCGGAAGGAACGTTTGGCAGCTTCATTCCGGCTTTTTTCAAAGTTTGGTTTCGATGAAGGGGTAGCTGGCCATATTACGGTCCGTGATCCTAAATATACAGACCATTTCTGGGTCAATCCATTTGGAATGCATTTTAGTCAAATTTCCGTTTCGGATCTTATATTGGTTAATCATAAAGGTGATATTGTAGAGGGTGAACATTCCGTGAATGGTGCCGCCTTTGCCATTCATTCTGAAATTCATAAAGCGCGGCCGGATGCGATTGCAGCGGCACATGCTCATTCGGTATATGGAAAGACATGGTCTTCCTTAGGGAGACTATTAGATCCGATTACGCAAGATGCCTGCCAATTTTACAATGACCATGCATTATTTGATAATTTTACTGGTGTGGTTTATGCATCCGAAGAAGGTAAGCGTATTGCTAAGGCTTTAGGTCAATACAAAGCTGTCATCCTCCGCAACCATGGATTGTTAACGGTCGGCCAATCTGTAGATTCAGCTGCTTGGTGGTTCATAACGATGGAACGATCATGTCAAGCTCAGATAATGGCTGAATCTGTTGGTAAGCCGATTTTTATAGAAGAAGAGTATGCAAAGTTAACAGCAGAACAAACGGGAACGGAATATGAGGGGTGGCTGAGTTTTCAGCCTCTTTGGGACAGAATCAGAAAAGAGCAACCGGATTTCTTGAAGTGATCATCATGCACGGCATGATATAGTCGCAACGGATTGCCTTCCAATAATACAGGAAAAGGGAATCGGAGGGTCTTGAGGGGGGTTTATAATGTCTGGTTCTAAGAAAATAGCACCTTCACTTTATATCAGGGTCGATATACCGGAAAAATACATCAATGAGTTTAAGGAGATTTGTTCAGAAGTTGTTGTCGAGCCATGGGAATTCGGTGAACCTGAACCACAGCCAACAGTTGATTTATCAAAGTTTGATATCCTTTATACGCTGGGGCTTCATGATAATCTTAACATTATAAAAAAAGCTCCAAGGATTAAATGGGTTCATTCAGACAGTGCTGGTGTGGAGGCCATGCTGAATGAAGATATAGAAAACAGCGATGTCATCATCACCAATGTCAAAGGCTGCACATCAGTCCCGATAGCCGAGCATACAATTGCGATGCTATCTTCGTTAGCAAGAGGCATACCGACAATGATCAGAAATCAAATAAACAAAACCTGGATTGAAATTCCTGTGAAGGATCTTGAAAATGCGATAGTGGGGATAATTGGGTATGGTGATATTGGCTATGAGATAGCAAAGCGATGTAAAGCACTAGGCATGACCGTTATCGGGTGCCGCCGGAATCCCTCAAAGAGGAACAAAGAATACGAACCTGCTGATTTGATAATGGGTATGGATCAAGTGGATGATGTCCTTTCCAGGTCCGATTTTGTCGTCTTGGCATTGCCGTATACACAAGATACCTCATACTTTTTTAATAAAGAACGCTTAAATAAAATGAAAAAAGGCAGCTATGTAATTAATGTCGGCCGCGGCAATACGATTGTGGATGAAGATTTAATCGATTCCTTAAGCAATGGGCACATAGCAGGAGCGGCTCTAGATGTGTTTGAAGTAGAACCTTTACCTAAGGATCACCCTTTCTGGCAGCTGGAAAATGTCATGGTTTCCCCGCATAATGCTTATAACTCTTCCAAACACATAGATCGTGTGATGGAATTATTCCTGAAAAATTTAAAGCTTTTTTCTGACGGTAAGCCCCTAATGAACGTTGTGGAAAAAAAACTTGGTTATTAGTAGTAATGGACTCATTGTAAGAAATACTTTATAGAATAGTGTTCATTATTGTTGATGAGGACATAAATTGAGAGACTGCAAAAGCCTAGAAAGCTTTGTGGTCTTTTTTATATTTTACACATTATGAACTAGTAATCGGTTGATTTATTTCATTTATGAAAGATTATATTTCAGAATTGAAATATAAATAAAGGGATTTAGGCGATTTACCATTTTAATAATCTGAATAATCAACAAATATTATAGTTGTCTGTTTTGGCATGAGAATTGCAATGGTTTAGTATAAATCCAATAAATGAGGTGAAGTCCATTGACCCGTTACGAATATGGCGGTGATGAGTTTATTTTTGTTGAATTAGCTGAGGCAATGAGTCTTGAAACAAATTTTCAAGCAATGGCTATTACTAAGGCGTTACGAAAAGAGAAAGTATCAGGGATTTTGGATATTTGTCCTTCCAATGCTTCCTATATGATCCGGTTTAATCCAGATCTCATTCATCCAGATGACTTAATTTCAAAATTGAAAGAACTTGAACAATATGTTTCCTTGGAAAACTTCGAAATAACTGCACGTGCAGTAGATGTACCCATATTATTTGAAGATCCTTGGACACATGAGGCATTAATGCGTTTTAGAGATCGGCATCAGGATCCAACATCAACAGATATTGAATATGTGGCACATACAAATGGCTTTCATACGAAAGAAGATTTAATTAAATCAATTACGGATGCCCCTTATCTGGTTTCGATGATAGGCTTTGTACCGGGCTTGCCATGGTGCTATCAAATGGTTCCAAACGAGCAGCAAATCGAAGCACCTAAATATGTCCGTCCTCGAACATATACGCCAGAGAGGGCATTCGGATTCGGCGGTTCATTTGCCGTTATATATCCGGTTCAAGGTGCAGGTGGTTATCAATTGTTTGGAACTGCCGCAGCACCGATCTTTCAAAAGGAGCAACGTTTACATGATTTTAAAGAGTCAATGACCTTCCCGAGACAGGGGGATGTTTTTAGATATCGAAGCATTTCCATGGAGGAGTACGAAGATATTCGAAAACAAGTTGAAAATGGGGAATTCCGTTATTTGACGAAGGATATAACCTTTAAGCCTAAAGATGTTCTCGGAAATCCAAATGCGTTTTCAGAATCTGTGATAAGGAGGTTATATGCATGATTAAAGTTATTAACCCTGGCCTTCAAACGACTGTTCAAGATTATGGGAGAATAGGCTTTTATGAAGTGGGTATGCCACCATCGGGAGCTATGGATAAATACTCCTTCAGGGCAAGCAACTTTCTTGTTGGGAACGATGAAAATGCAGCTGTTCTCGAGATTACTTATATGGGGCCAGTCTTAGAATTCCAACAAGATGTAACCGTTGCTATTGCAGGAGGGGAAATACCACCAAAAATTAATGATCAGTATGTTCCGATGTGGGAAACATTGGAAGTTATGGCTGGAGATGTTTTGTCCTTTGATTTTGTTAAACAAGGAGCTCGGGTGTATTTAGCGGTAGCCGGCGGAATTGAAGTGCCGCTTATTATGGAATCACGGTCCACATATACATTGTGCGGAATTGGAGGTTTCGAAGGAAGACCACTTCAAGCTGGGGACTTTTTGAAAATCGGTAATGCAAACCAATCAAAGGTTGCAATCGGAACACGCATAAGTGATGAATTAATTCCGGTCTTCTCAAAAACGAATATAATACGTGTTGTTGTAGGATTGTGCAGTTATCGCCTTACTGAAGAAAGTAAAAAACGCTTTTTCTCCATCGATTGGACGGTTACAACGGAAGCAAACCGTGTTGGCTACCGTTTTAAAGGGGAGCGTTTGAATTTCGTAGAGCGTCAACAACCATTTGGAGCCGGCAGCAATCCTTCAAATGTTGTGGATTTAGGGTATCCTATCGGATCGATTCAAGTACCAGATGGTGTCGAACCGATTGCTTTGTTAAACGATGCTGTGACAGGTGGAGGCTATGCGACGATTTGTACAATTATCAGTACGGATTTAGACAAAATGGCACAAATCAAAACAAATGAGAAGGTACGCTTTGTGGCTATTGACATTAATGAAGCCCTCGAGGCAAGAAATGAATACAAAGAAAAAATCAATCAAATGAAAAAACAAGTATTAGGACAAATAGGGGGAATCAATCATGGCTGAACAAAAAACAGTTCTATCACCAATCCCAGGAGTATTTTATCGCAAACCTGCTCCCGATAAGGACGTGTACGTAAAAGAAGGAGATACAGTTAAGACTGGTGACGTTCTTGCTATGGTGGAAGTCATGAAAAACTTTTATGAAATTAAAGCAGAAACAGATGGAGTTCTTGCACAATTCTTTGTAGAGGACGAGGACATTCTAGACGCAGGACAGGAAATAGCGGTAATCATTGAACAGTAATCAATTTTGAAGAAGGAAGGAGGAAAAGTAAATGGGCTATTTTAAAAAGGTGCTAATTGCAAACCGAGGGGAAATTGCTAGGAGAATTATTCGTACTTGTAAAAAGGAAGGTATTCAAACAGTCGCTGTCTATTCTGAAGCCGATGCAGAGGCTCCTTATGTCAGTGAGGCGACTGAAGCTGTATGCATCGGCCCTGCTCAAGCGAAAAAGAGTTATCTTGATATTGAAAAAGTGATTCAGGTAGCAAAAAAAACACATGCAGATGCTATTCATCCTGGGTATGGGTTCTTATCTGAAAATGCGGAATTTGTACGCAGATGTGAGGAAGAAAATATTGTCTTTATCGGTCCTTCTGCGGAAACGATACACATTATGGGCAGTAAACTTGAAGCTCGTACCCAAATGCAAATGGCGGGCGTAAGGGTTGTACCAGGTACGGATAAAAGCATTGAGTCAGTTGACGAAGCATTGCTGATTGCGAACGATCTTGGCTATCCACTCATGTTAAAAGCTAGCGCCGGTGGTGGTGGTATTGGGATGCAGCTTGTTCAAAATGATACCGAGCTAATAAAAGTGTTTGATGCCACGAAGCAACAAGCTACTTCATTTTTTAAGGATGGAACTGTCTTTTTAGAAAAATGGATTTCAAAACCCCGCCATATTGAAGTGCAAATTGTCGCTGATACATACGGAAATGTCTTACATTTATTTGAACGGGAATGTTCAGTACAGCGCCGAAATCAAAAGGTGATAGAAGAAAGCCCTTCGCCATTTCTAAATGATACCCTTCGAAAAGAATTGTTGGAAGCAGCCATTCGAGGTGTAAAACAAATCGATTATACAAATGTAGGCACAATGGAATTCATTTTTGATGAAAATCAAAATTTCTATTTTCTTGAAATGAACACTCGTCTGCAAGTAGAGCACCCAGTAACTGAAGAAATAACAGGAATAGATTTAGTTGAACTACAGTTGAAAATAGCTGCGAAGGAAAAACTGACGATTACACAGGAAGAGATAAACAAAACAGGACACGCGATTGAAAGCAGACTTTATGCAGAAGATCCTAGTACTTTCTTTCCTAGTCCTGGTGTAATTTCTAGGTTGAAATTACCCGAAAACGATGTAAGGTTGGATTTTGGCATCGTCGAAGGCAGTGCGGTGACCCCTTTTTATGATCCGATGATCGGTAAAATTATTGTTCACGGAATAACACGCGATCAAGCAATCTCAAAAATGCAGGGAGTGCTTGAAGAAATTGAAGTACAGGGAGTTAAAACAAACCTCTTGCTTCTCAAACAAATCATGAAAAATAACCAGTTTATTAGTGGTAATTATACGACTCAATTTTTAGCAGAAAATAAAGTTCAAGTTGAGGGGTGAGAACAATGTATAAGGTAGATTTGAACTGTGATATGGGTGAGAGCTTCGGCCTTTATGAATTAGGCTATGATGAAGAATTAATGCAGCTTATTTCCTCGGCTAATATTGCATGTGGTTTTCATGCCGGAGATCCCCATGTTATGAGAAAAACAGTGGAAATAGCAAAGAAATATGATGTAGGGATTGGTGCACATCCAGGTTTTCCAGATTTATTGGGTTTCGGTCGTCGCTTCATGACCTGTACACCCTCAGAAATAAAAGACTATGTGATGTATCAAGTAGGCGCCTTAAGAGAATTCAGTGCAGCAGCAGATGTCAAAATCCAACATTGTAAACCACACGGAGCTTTATTTATGAAAGCAATGGAAGATAAGACTATAGCAAGAGCAATATTAGAAACAATTCATGAAATCGATCCAAATATGATCATATTTGCGCTTAGCCAATCGGAAGTGATGGAAGAAGCTGTAAAAATGGGTGTCCCTGTTGCAAAAGAAGCTTATGCTGACAGGGAGCATACCGAAAGCGGGTCCATTTTGCTAACGAGAACAGGCGCACGAATCAATGATTATGAAGAAATGGCACAGCGAGTTGTTCGTATGGTCAAAGAAGGAAGAGTCATAACACACGATGGAAAAGATGTTTCCATTAAAGCAGAGACCATTTGTATACATGGAGATACACCAGGAGCGCCGACTCTGGCTAAAAAAGTTGTAGAAGCTTTAAAGGGGAGTGGCGTCGAGATTGTTCCTATTAATAAGATCATCTAATAAGATACTTGTCTTAAAATGTATATTGGTATAGTAGTGGGGCTCTAATTAATGAAAAAAGGGATTAATAGATAGTTGACTAGTAAATGACTCCGGTATTGTATGCCGGAGTCATTCTGTTTAGATCCCAATATAACGGATTGAATTGTAAATGCCCTCTAGACTCTCTTCAATTAATTTGTAAACTTCTCAAACTAAGCCGTAGTTACTTCACTGGTTGTTGAAACAAAGTATAGGTATAATTGACTGAATAATCAAAATGGTATTTATATTAAAATACCTCTAAATGCATATCCTTAACTAAAAAAAGTATAATAAAATAAAGATTCCGTAATCGGGAGGGGTGAGTAAGTTGATTATTTGGAACGATATTCTTAAACCGATTTCCCTATATGTTAATATACATTGCACTATTGGAGCTGTCATTCAAACATTATCAAATCAAAAAGCGAATATTGTGTTTGTAAAGGATAAGGGGTCTTTAGTGGGCTATAGTACTATCGAGATTCTAATGAACCAAATTGCTCAAAATGAAGACTTATCAAAGCCAATTATCTATAAAAATGATATTTTAAAAGTCCCACAGTTTTCGCCTGTTGAATTTTTCCATAACGTTACACTTATTATAGGGGAGGATACCGATGGAGAAATTATCGGCTTCACTACAATTGAACAGGCCCGAAATCAAATAAGTGAGCTGAATTTGAAGGATTTAAATCTCCTTTTACATGGAGCTGGGGTAGGAATTGTCCGAACGAATATCGATTACCAAATAGAATATATTAATGAAACAGCAGAAAGTATTTTAGGTCTCCACCGCTCATTTTTACAGTTTCGAGACTATAAAATGTTATTAAGTATCGATAAAAATCTCGATAAAGTAATGACTGGGGAAACTCTTATAAATGTGAACGCTTCTATTAATTTTAAATACACGGTTGGGAATTTTTACCCTTTGAAAATGGAAGATAAAATAAAAGGACTCATTCATATTTTTTTCTCGCGTGAAGTTTTCGAGGATTCTGTTAAAGAATTAGACTTTGTAAGAAATCTGAATTCTGATTTACAAACGGTATATGCTTCTTCCCAGGAACAAATACTCGTCATTGACGAAAGCGGAAAAATCATTCGAGTAGCGGGAATGTTTCTTCACGATTTTTGGAAAGTGGATAATCCAGAAAACATAATTGGTAAGAATATAAGTGAGTTTACAAGAAAAAACATTTTTCAGCCTAATGTTTTTGAACTATGTCAGAAACAAAAGAAAAAGGTTACATCGATTCAGGATTCTATGGGAAAAAGTAGAGTCTGGTCTGTAGCTACCCCGGTGTACCATGAAGGGAAATTAGAAAAAGTAGTTGTACTTTCAAGGGATATTACACAAGAAAGTTCCTCAATTCATTATCAGTCGGACGAAGGTTCTCAAACTCTACAAGATCATGATGATTTTAACAATAAACAACTTGTTTATCGTTCGAAAACAATTGAGCGCTTAGTAGCAGAGATAAAGCGAGTAGCCCAATTTAATTCGACTATTCTACTGGAAGGTGAATCCGGTGTTGGGAAAGAAGTATTTGTCCACCAAATTCATTCAGCCAGTCCTCGGAGTAACCAGCAGCTAGTCCGGATTAACTGCGGTGCTATTCCAGAGAATCTCATTGAAAGTGAATTGTTCGGTTATGAGAAAGGGGCATTTACTGGTGCAGATAAAAATGGGAAAGCAGGGTTGTTTGAAATTGCTAATAACAGCACGCTTTTTCTCGATGAAATTGGTGAACTCCCTTTAAATATGCAAGTGAAGCTATTGCGTGTGTTGCAGGAGCGAGAAGTGACTAGAATTGGCGGGACCCATCCAAGACCTGTAGATGTTCGAATTATAACGGCAACCAATAAGGACTTACAAGAGTTGGTGAACCAAGGTGAATTCAGAGAGGATTTATACTACCGACTATATGTTATTCCATTTAGTATTCCGCCATTGCGTGAACGAAAAGATGATATCTTTCCCCTCGCCATTTATTTTTTGGAACAATTTAAAAAAATGTATGATATCAAGAAAAGTTTCACGCCAGAAGCCATTGAAGTTTTAGAGACATATTCATGGCCGGGAAATGTAAGGGAACTTCAAAATATAGTGGAGCGCTTAACATTATTGGGCGAGGGAGAATGGATTAAACGGGAGCATGCATTGAAATTTTTGTACGGGGAAGTTCAAAAAAAGAAAAAACAACTATTGGTTTTAGAATTGATGCCTCTTAAAGAAGCGGTAGAAGAATTAGAAACTCAACTTATTCAAAGAGGGATGCAAAAATACGGCACTGCCGATAAATTATCTAAGGTACTAGGTGTTAGTCCTGCGACAATAAGCAGGCGGATGAAAAAGCTGAAATAACAAAGGGGGCGACAAGTATTGTTTAATTTGCCTGAAACTCATTTTAATTTCGGAGGAGACGAATACATTTATGCTGAAATTTCTCGTGAAATGAGAATTGAGAGTAACTTTAAAGCAATTGCGGTGACTGAGGAGCTGAGAAAAAGAGAAATTCCAGGCATTATTGATATTGTTTCATCCAATGCCTCCTATTTAGTTCGTTATAGTCCGGACATCGTCTCAGCAAGAGATTTACTGGATTATTTAAAAGAAATAGATTTAAAGAAAAGTAATCCTGAAAAATTAAATTTATCAGTACGAATAGTAGAAATTCCAGCATGGTACGACGATCCAGTGTCAAGAGAATATTCCCTGCGTTTTAAGAGCAGACACC
>NZ_JBHVQU010000140.1:0-9859 GCF_042886655.1 Peribacillus sp. NPDC058002
GCTAGGATATGACACAGGATACTTCCTTGCAGACGCAATTAAACGTGCTGGTTCAGCGGATTCAGAAAAAATCAAAGAAGCGCTGGAAAAAACGGCGGACCTTGAGCTTGTAACAGGTACATTCACATTGGATGAAAAACATAATCCAATCAAATCTGCTACCATCCTTGAATTTAAAGAGGGAAAACAAGTATTCAACACAAAAATCAATCCTTAATTTCGGAGGAAAACTCCATCATTTCGCCGGCCCTTCGTCAATAAGAAGGTGCTGGCGAATTCTCATTTTCAAAGCATACCAGGTCACTGAACATCCCCATTACGGAATGAAAAGAGTTTGGACTAATCATTCATAAAATTAGATTTTCAAGGAGAGTCGAACATGGAATTGATACAACAGTTAATAAACGGGATTTCACTAGGAAGTATTTATGCCCTTATCGCTCTCGGATATACGATGGTTTACGGGATTGTTAAATTGATAAACTTCGCACATGGCGATGTATTCATGGTCGGCTCATTCGTTGGGTTCTACTCGATAACGGTTCTGGATCTGTCATTCATTCCCGCCCTATTAATCTCGATGACGGTCTGTGCGCTGTTTGGGGTTTTGATCGAGCGTATCGCGTACAAGCCATTGCGTAACGCAACACGTATTGCGGCACTTATCACGGCCATCGGTGTTTCCCTTTTGATCGAATACGGATTCATCTACGTCCGCGGTGCACAGCCGGAAGCTTATCCGAATGATGTATTGCCGACAGAAAAGTTCGATATTTTTGGAGTTTCCATCAATAGTCAATCGGTTTTGATTTTTGGAGTGGCCGTAGTCCTGATGATCATCCTTCAAATCATCGTTCATAAATCAAAAATTGGAAAAGCGATGCGTGCCGTTTCCTTCGACGCGGATGCAGCTAAGCTGATGGGGATAAATGTAAATAATACGATTTCTGCCACCTTTGCAATCGGTTCCGCATTAGCGGGGGCAGCAGGCGTCATTTTCGGTATTTACTATATTAAGATTGAGCCGCTCATGGGTGTGCTTCCGGGATTGAAGGCATTCGTTGCCGCCGTACTTGGAGGGATCGGTATTATACCGGGCGCGATGGTCGGTGGCTTATTGCTAGGTGTCATCGAAGCTTTGGTCAGTGCCGCCGGTTACTCATTATGGCGTGATGCTGTAGCCTTCGTCGTACTGATTCTTATCTTGATTTTCATGCCACAAGGCTTATTCGGTAAAAACAAAAAAGAAAAAGTATAGGGGAGACAAAGCAATGACTACAATTAAGCGAGCAAAAGGTTTTTGGCTCTCGATTTCACTATCATTGATCTTTTTCGCCGTAGTTCAAGTGTTAATCGGCGGCGGATCGCTAAATCCTTTTTATCAAAATACGCTCATGTTCATCGGGATCAATATCATTCTGGCAACTAGCCTGCACTTGATCATCGGGATAACCGGGCAGTTCTCCATCGGACATGCCGGATTCCTGGCAGTCGGTGCCTATGCTTCAGCCGTTATGACGATGAAGCTGGAAATGCCGTTTTATGCGGCATTGATAGTCGGAGGTTTGGCGTCAGCGTTGGCGGGATTGATCATCGGAATTCCAAGCTTACGCTTAAAAGGTGACTACCTGGCGATTGCGACCCTCGGTTTTGGGGAAATCGTCCGGATCATGCTTTTGAATATCGATTATGTCGGCGGCGCGAGCGGCATGCAGGTTTCCCATTTGACCACTTGGCCGTGGGTATTCGCTTCCGTCATCATTACGATCATCGTCATCCGAAACTTTACTAGCTCGACCCACGGCAGGGCCTGCATATCGATCCGCGAGGACGAGACGGCTGCCGATTCGATGGGAATCAACACGACGTATTACAAAGTTGTCGCGTTTGCAATCGGTGCCTTTTTTGCCGGTATTGCTGGAGGGCTTTACGCTCATAACTTCTATATCATTCAGCCATCGAACTTTGGATTCCTGAAATCATTCGATATTTTGATCCTAGTGGTACTTGGCGGTCTTGGAAGCCTTTCCGGTGCCGTATTGGCCGCGATATTACTGACGGTAGTCACGACTTTCCTGCAGGATTATCCGGAAACGCGAATGATCATTTACAGCCTTGTGCTTATCGTGATGATGCTCTATCGTCCACAAGGTTTAATGGGGACAAAAGAAATAACATCCATGTTCAAACGTAAAGGAGGAAGCAGCCATGAAAAAAATAAAAACACCGCTGCTTAAAGTCGATTCAGTCGGCATCCAGTTCGGAGGGCTTAAAGCCGTTTCTGATGTTAACGTCGAGTTATATCCAGGAGAATTAATTGGCTTGATCGGGCCGAACGGCGCTGGAAAAACAACTTTCTTTAATTTGCTGACAGGAGTTTACGTCCCTACAGAGGGCACCATTTCTTTGGAAGGTGAGAACTTAAGAAAACTGCCTCCATATAAAATCACGCAAAAAGGGATCAGCCGGACATTCCAGAACATTCGCTTGTTCAGT
This sequence comes from Peribacillus sp. NPDC058002, assembly GCF_042886655.1. Lineage (NCBI taxonomy): Bacteria > Bacillati > Bacillota > Bacilli > Caryophanales > Bacillaceae > Peribacillus > Peribacillus sp. NPDC058002. The sequence goes on from NZ_JBHVQU010000140.1 coordinate 2,497, forward strand.
GAACTATCCGTGATCGATAATGTTAAAGTGGCCTATCATTCGCTTTCGAAGCATGGCATTTTAAGTTCGATTTTCCGCATGCCGATCCATTTTAAAGGCGAAAAGGAAATGGATGAAAAGGCGATTGAGTTCCTGAAGATCTTCAACCTTGATCAATATAAGGATGAAAAGGCGAAGAACCTGCCATATGGTAAACAAAGACGTTTGGAAATCGCCCGCGCACTTGCGGCCAACCCGAAACTGCTTTTACTGGATGAACCGGCTGCGGGGATGAATCCCCAGGAAACGCACGAACTCATGAACCTGATTGCCCTCATCCGTGAGAAATTCGATTTGACCGTATTATTGATAGAACATGATATGCCGCTCGTCATGGGTGTTTGCGAACGCATATACGTACTCGATCACGGACAACTGATCGCTCAAGGAAAGCCAGAGGAAATCCGTAACAATCCAAAAGTCATCGAGGCCTATCTGGGCGAGGAGGTTTCATAATGTTAAAAATCGAGGACATCAATGTCTATTATGGAAACATTCAAGCCTTGAAAGGAGTCTCGCTTTCTATTAACGAAGGCGAAATCGTGACCCTTATCGGGGCAAACGGAGCCGGGAAAAGCACGATGCTGAAAAGTATTTCCGGCCTATTAAAACCAAAACAAGGGAAGATCATTTATGAAGGGCAATCCATAGGCGGAAAGGCAGCACAATCCATCGTGAAAATGGGCATCTCCCATGTCCCTGAAGGCAGGCGTGTCTTCGCTAACATGTCGGTTGAAGAAAACCTTCAGCTTGGTGCTTATTTACGCAAAGATAAGGCAGGCATCAAGCAGGATATGGAGAAAGTCTATGAATTATTCCCGCGTTTGCTAGAGCGCCTGAAACAGCAATCCGGAACCCTTTCCGGCGGGGAACAGCAAATGCTCGCAATGGGAAGGGCCCTCATGGCCAAGCCCCGGCTCCTGTTATTGGACGAGCCATCGATGGGACTCGCACCATTATTGGTGAAGCAAATCTTTAACATCATCGAAGAAATCAACAAAACAGGTACAACGATCCTGCTGGTCGAACAAAATGCCAACTTAGCACTATCCATCGCGGACAGAGCCTATGTTGTCGAAACCGGCCGAATCGTCCTATCTGGCAAATCAGAGGAACTGACTGCAAGCGAAGAAATCAAGAATGCCTATTTAGGTGGCCATTAAACCTTTTATAGCGATGGACTGCAGGCAAACTCGAGGAAAATCGGGTTTGCCTGCAGTTTTTTTATTTTAGGCTCTGTTAAATAATATTGTTGATAATCGAATATAAATTGAGGACCTCATACAAGGTCCTTGATTTTGTTCTTATTTAAGTTAATCCGTCCATCAAATGTCACTGTTTTCCAAATCAAGCAAATAGGCTTCCGATATATAGTGTGTAACTTTTCTAGGGGAGTTATATTTGTCATTCTTACTAAATATAGTCAATCCAACTTCGTGTACATCAATAAATGTATCGACTTTTTCAAAATCAAGGTTTTTAAATTCAATAGGTTTATCCCAGGTTCTTGTTGGAACTAAATTCACTTCAGAAAGTCCTTGTCCAAAGAATATAAACACAGTCAATCCATTTAAAACTAAATCAACCGTACAATCACAAATTACTTTTAGTGTGTCAACCGATTCAATTTTGATAATAAAGCCCTCAGAGGCGAATTTGTAAGAAGGGATGTTCCTTTCAAAGATAATCCTTTCAACGTGTTCAAAAATCACAGACTCCAGCACGAAGAAAACAGGAAAGCTAAACATATTTTTAATCGACGTAAAAAGAAAGTCAGTTTCTATGTCTCTAATTCCAAAATCGATTGATTTGAACATATCTTTTGGAAGGGAAAAACCATTTATTATGCTATTGTGTGAGTATTGAACGAAATATTCTTTTTTCAATTTCTTCCCTCCTACTTAGGTTATTTTTAACGAAGACTATAATTTAATGAAGATAATCTTAATTTATCATAAGTAGCGTCAGTGGATAACAAGCAGCTATCAATAATCATTTTGCTTACCGTTGTAGAATCATTACGGAATCTAATTACATCTAGGAATTGAAACCAACTCAAATAATGGTCGAGGTATTTTGTTGCCACACCATTAAAACGGTCCATCCAACCTTTCAGACGGCTGTGATAGTTATTGACATTTTGGATATGGTAAAGCCCCTTTACACGTTCCTTCCCATCTGATTTAAAGTGATAGTGCTCTAATCCTTTATCTTTTGCATAGGTTTTAAAAGTCCGCCAAGCATCTATACATAGGGTATTCGTTTTAGATAACTTGGAGCCGATTGCTTTTTCTAAGCGAGATTTTACAATACGTCCTTGCCCAATCACTTTTGAATAAGTCAGTTTTTGACTGTCTCTTGCAATCAACACACAAACTTGTTCCTTACTAATGCCACGATATTGAGAAGCACCACCACGTTTACGAGCTTTACGCAGTTTTAAATTACGTTTCCCTTTTTCCGAGTATAGGAAATAGGTCTCGTCCATTTCAACGATACCAGAAAATTGGTCAAAAACCATTTGTTTCAAAGCTGATAAAATCTTATGCCTCCAAAATAGAAAAGGGTAACGTAGTGGACTTCAATCAGTTCAGATGACTTGCGTAAAGAGTACCCAATCATACACTGAATAAAATCCAGCCATTTATGAGGAAGGTGCGACCCCCGTAAAGGTGTGTTAGTGACATCAGTAAATGTTTTCCTGCACTCCTTACAGCCATAACGCTGCCGTTCCATCGTTTTCATTCCTACTTTGACAGAATACTTTCCGAATCGGACAACATTATTCGAATGACAGTGTGTGCAAGTGTAGCCCTCCTTATGTCTCTGTTCGGCTACTTCTTTAAAAATCGGTTCACTTACAGAAATTAAGGCAAGAGATTTGGTGAAAAACTCTTTTAAACGTATCTGGTCTGCGGTGTTGAGTTTTTGAATCTCCTTAATAATGTCTGTTAATGCCATTCGAAACCACTCTCTTTTGTCCTTATTTGTATATTCATTATAGAACAACAGTTCGTTTAAATCGAAATATCAACATAATTGATTAACAGAGCCTTATTTTAAAAAGTTCCAGTTGCTTTCAGAAATCAGCTCCCTTTCCGCCGACTGTCTGCCAAGCCTCATCAAAGCAAGCGGCTGTGGTGTCTCGGCAAGCCAGTAATTCGGCAGGAGTGCCGCAAATTTCTTCAATATAGTGTTTCATCCATATAAAAAGTAAAAAACATGAATTCGGGTTGCGATACTTCGGCCCCCTTATTTAGACAAAAGTGTTTTTACCTGAATAAGTTGATTGGAACGGAAGGTACGAGACTCCAGCGGGAAAAGCGAGTGCCTGGAGTGGAAATCAAAGTGCAAATTTATAGCGGTTTTTTGTTTTTTAAATAAGCTATTTTAACTAGATAAAAAGGTTAGTAAATCCAAATCAGACGGTATACAATCTAGTTAGGAATAAATAGTAGAATTGGTTCATTATATAACCTCATCGATAGCTATTCTTAATCATATTTTTGGAGTGATTGTATGCACAAACTTATTCAGGTTTTATTGCCGGTATTATTACTGTTTATGATTCTGCCAAACTACCAGCCAGATTCTGCTTCTGCAGAAGAGATCCCGCAATCTGATGGTGTCATCGTCAAATATAAAGAGACGAACGATGAGCCGATCAACGAGTTGATAGAAAAAGTGGAGGTTCCTAAAGGGGAAACGACAGACAACGTGATCGAGGAACTTGAAGAACAGAAGAATGTGGAGTATGCAGAACCAAACTACATTTTTAAGAAAATGGAAAGTCCGAACGATCCAGCTTACATAGACCAATGGCATCATAAAAAGCTTGGTACGAGTGCAGCGTGGACCAAAACCATGGGGTCGAAGGAATTGATCGTGGCCATCATTGACGACGGCATCGATCGCAATCACGAAGATTTAAAAGGGAAGATCGTCAATGCCTATGATACGATAAAAAATCGGAAGCATATCGTACCAAAAGGGGCGCATGGAACGCATATCGCGGGTATCATTGCTGGTTCTGCGAACAACGGCATAGGCGGAACGGGTGTTGCCCCGAATGTTAAACTAATGCCGATCAATGTCTTTGATGGAGAGTATGCCAATACGGCCGATATCATTGAAGCAATACATTATGCCGTTCAGCAAAAGGCTAACATCATCAATATGAGTTTAGGAGACACCAGTTATTCGGAGTCCTTTAATAAAGCCGTCCAGGAAGCCTATAAAAAAGGCGTACTGATCGTCGCGGCTGCCGGGAATGAAGGGGATATGGGGAAAAATGTGCAGCGTGTGTACCCAGCCGCATTCAGCCACGTCATTTCCGTTGCTGCCACTGACTCAAGGGACAAGCGTCCCAGTTATTCCAACTACCATTCAACAGTCGATATCGCGGCACCAGGAAGTGATATCCTTTCAACCTTACCTTATGGTAAATACGGCTGGATGAGCGGAACATCGATGGCAACACCGATGGTGGCGGGTGTAGCGGCACTGATTTGGTCCAATGAGCCCAAACTTAACAAAACGGAGGTCGAATACCGCCTCTATGATTCAGCCGTGGACCTAGGTGCAAAAGGGAAAGACATATACTATGGAAACGGGCGGGTCAATGCCAAAAAAGCACTCGAGATGAAGACGCTGACCAAACCGGCCGTGACCGCGATATCCGATAAGGACACCAAGATCAACGGGAAAATCCCGACTGATTTTAAAACGGGGACAGTATCCATTTATACCGATAAAAGCCAACTCTCCACAGTGAAAATCAACGGCGAAAAAACCTTTACGGCGACTATTGCCAAACAAACAGCCGGAACGACCATCTCTACCAGGCTAATCGATGAATCGGGAAATAAAAGTATACCCGTTTCATTTAAAGTGGCAGATAAAACGGCTCCTGCAAGACCTTCCGTAAATACGGTAGGTGACAATACCGTCAAAGTAACCGGCAAAGCGGAAGCGGGCTCTTCCGTCACTGTCAAAACCGGCAGTACGGTTCTAGGTAAAGCAAATTCCAACAGCGCAGGGAATTTCACCGTAACGATGTCAAAAAAACAAAAAGCCGGAAAAGTCCTATCCGTTACAGCAATCGATAAAGCAGGAAATGTTAGCTCGATCAAAACCGTGACCGTCGCAGACAAAACAGCTCCAAGTAAACCGACGGTCAACACAGTAACCACAAAAACGACAAAAGTAACAGGCAAAGCAGAAGCCAACTCCACAGTATCCATCAAAGCATCAGGAAAAGTGATCGGCTCTGCCACAGCAACGGCCAAAGGTACATTCTCAGTTAAAATCCCCAAACAAAAAGCCGGGCAGAATCTATATACCTATGCCAAAGACAAAGCGAAAAATGTAAGCGAATCAAGAAAAGTAACGGTTAAAAAGTGAAGAAAAACAAGAACAGCCCCCAATACTCAAATTGGGGGCATTTCTTGTCAATCTCTATTTCCATACATCAATTCCGTGCTTCGGCTGTAAAGTTCAATGATATTGCCGAAAGGATCTTCACAAAATATTAAATAATAGGGCTTATTCTTCCAAGTATTCCATATATCGCTTCGCCTTCTTCCTCCAGAAGCAGCAATATCATCAGCCAGCCTATCAATATCATCTGCTATCAAGCAAATATGAAAAAAGCCCTCATGACCGCGACTCTCACCTTTAGGCATCCTCGGCTCCTCAAACTCAAAAAGCTCAATCCCCACTCCATTATCCGCCATCAAATGTGCATTACGCATCTTTTTAACATCATCACCAAGAAGATCATTCGTCATATTATGTTCATTCTCCGCACTTGCATCAAACGAATAGGGACCAGCCAATAACCTGAAACCCAACACCTGCTCATACCACTTAATCGCAGTATCCAAATCAGGTACAGCCAATCCAATATGAGTAATTGCTGTCATATGTATCCCCCCCTGATAATAAAATACCCCTTTAAGTTGTGGGGCAAACGGCACGTTTTGGACAAAAAAAGAAGCAATGGCCAATGTTATAAATAAATGAATTGAATGAAGGTGATGTTGCAGGAACAAGCGGATGGTAATAGTTATAAATCAGGAAGTTTGGCTTTACAGACCGACAGATTTAATAAAAAAATACAAATAAGGTGCTGCCTTTTTTTAAAATAATTCTCGTAGTTGTGATATCTCATCCATAATAAAAGCCCTTCTCTAAATGGAGAGGGGCTTAATTATTGTTTGTATAAATTAAAAATTATGCTACTCAGTAAAATATAATATGTCTGATATTTGTCTTTCTTCTCCATCTGAAGGGTGATTTAAGATGCTATCCAAGTAATATAAGGTAGTGCTGCCACCTCCATCTAGATTGTAAGCCCACGTTACCCCTTTGGATTGAAATACCTTTACAAGCTCTGCAAACGTCATGCCATTGGATTCAGACGAACGACCATCCACCGTTATAATGATATATTCATATGGTTTCCTTTGTCCTATCGCAGTTCTTGGCGCACGGACTGTTGTAAACCAATCTTGGTTCTTAAAAGAAGGAACCTTTCCATTAATCAATAACTCAGGCCCAAAATCAAAGATATGTAATGCGCCTTGTTCAAGCATGTCTTCTGCCGTTCTTCTTCCATCACCAATAAAGAGTTTGCCATTTTTTCTGATTTCTAGTGGTGCAAAACCCGTTCTGAATACTTTTCCATCTCGAATGACAGCGCTCCTTGATTTAAACTGAATACCTCCGCCATTAACTGCAAACACAGCTTTGCTTTTTTTTGCTATTTCCGATGTTTCTTCTTTTTTACTACTAAAACTACCGCCTGCAAATTCAGATTTAACTTGTGATACATTCTTTACTTTTATGGTTGAAACCCAATATTTCAGTTTTGATTTAATAACAGGTTGGATTTGTATGTTTAAAGTATTTGAATGATATTCATAAAATCCATTCGAATTTAAATGTAACTCATTGGCCAAATCAGAGTTTTCCTGTTTGACGTTTCTTTCAGTATCAGGCTGAATGTCCTTTTCCGTTGTTTCACATCCATATAATAAAAATGAAAAAAATAAGATTACAATAATCTTCCTCATAGTTGCCATAATCCCCTCGCTGCTTGTTTCTTTAGTGTGCCGAACAATTCTATCATATTACGGCAAAATAATGGAAAGTTACCCTACGGATACTTTAGACGAACTAGCATTTTTTCTCAAGGGTAAAAGTTTTTTAAAAAATAATTACATTGAAGTGTTTAACTATTTATAATATCATAGGTATATTGTCTTTTTTTAAAATATAGGGTGTGACTAAGGTACCGGCAAAAATGTCGCAGGATTATAAG
>NZ_JBHVQU010000141.1:0-9836 GCF_042886655.1 Peribacillus sp. NPDC058002
TATAGATACTTAGATGCTCGATGATTTTCCCTTGTTCGTAGATCATTTCTAATAAGGATTTATAAAAACCTGATTCCGTGGCCGGAACATGGACCATTATTTTATCTGTACCTAGTGTCTTTTTGGCAATTTCATAGGGAAGTGGACCTGAAAAAAGCCATGCATGTACGTTAGATTCATGTTCCTTTACAATATTCTCTACCTCTTCTGTCTTTACATAGGGCAAAGAGATGAATTCCAACTCATGTTTATATTCTTCTGCCAAGATTAAAATTTGTTCTATAGAAGTTTTTAGGCCGACCAGTCCGATTTTATACATCCGGTAATCTACTTCCTTTTATAATCTGTAATAGAATCATTGTTCTTTTTAGAATATCCTAGTTTAATCTCAGTCATGGTATCATAATCCTAATTCTTCTGCTGCCTAATTATTGCTTAATTTGTATTGAGTCGTGATTATGAGTTGTCTAGTTACTCTTATCGTATCGGCAGCAAAAAGAAAAGAGTGATAGCACTGGTATATATAGTTGTATTCATACCCACGCAAACTTTTCTCTTTTGATTCATTTTATCATGCAACACTTTTATTCGTGAACATCTCCTCTTGGGAATTATTATACTTTCCTGCCCATTACAATAAAAAAGCTGCCTCAATGACAGCTTCGCATTTCTATAAAGAGTCCTTACGGACAGAACTCGATCCAGCATGCATTTCACTAGTCATAGGCAACTCCGCAGGAGCAACGATTTTTCCCAAATAACAAGTGATAAGATGCAGGGAATTCCTGATTGACTCGTTGAACTTCATTCGCAAATTCCTTACTATCCTTTGGTACTCGTGAAAGTGCATCCGCTTTTTCCTGCGAATCAATATTAGCTCAAGGTGGTATCCGAACGCCATTTGTCACTACTGCATTATAAGAAATAAATGCTCCTCTTCCTACAATTGCGGTATAAACAATGGAGTTAAAACCAACAAATACTTTGTCTGCAATACCCCATTAAATTGGTAACTAAGGAAAATCAACTCTGCCCGTTACAACAAATTGACATAAATTTCTTGATGTCACTTTTTAGATCCCCGGGTGGCTAAGAAACTTCCTTCGACGGGTGCCATGACCGCATGAAATTAACGGTTTAACAGCATCCACATAGAGCAAAGAATAGCCTTCAAAATTTGCATCGCAACTCGAATTTCATTTACGTGTATACCAAGAATGTCAGGGTGTTACTTCTTTAACCTATAAATTTTACGAGGTCTTCCCCGTGGTGATTGAAGTTCTTCTCCTTTGTACTCCACTAAACCGCTATCACTCAAACTACTCATAATTCTCTGGGCATTTCGAACGGTCATTGATAAATGAGAGGCTAAGTCTGAGGAAGTGAAGCCGTCCCAGCCCATACGATCAACCAATGCTTCTATCTTTTTATACGTTTTTACACTAATGTTAGCCTGATTCAATTTATCTAGCAGTTCTTTATCATCAGAACGAAAGGTATATGCCAATTGTTCTTCTTGACCTACGGATTCAATCATTACACCATCTTCTTGGATAACGACAATTCCGGAACTGTCTTGCTTCTTCGAATGACGGATCGCCTTACGGGCATTGATTTCTGCAGATGCAGCCGTCTCACCAAAACCAATACCAACTGCAACCGGGACATCCATTTCAAGGGCCAGTTGTTGAACAGTACTTTGCAAGCTGCCAATTTCCCGTTCAATTGCCTTTCGTGAACTAAATATTTGATAGCGGCCGTTTCCATTTTCGATGAGGGATCCATCTAATTTTTCACAAAATGTAAGTAATGTTTGTTTAATCTTAAGCTCAACATGCTGCAGATGGTAACGAATATCAACCTCGTCAACAAATTGATCGAACTGATCAATTTCAATAATTTCCACACCTATCTGGCTATCTTTGAAATAAGTACTTTTTGCTTTTTCAATTAAAATCTTGACCGCTTGCCGGATTTCCATCTTCGTCATATTTATTTTGTAAACAGGAACATTCTCCTTCTTCAATGCTTCATATACGGATTGTAAAACGGTAAGGACACCATGTACCGCCCCTTCCCTCCACAGATGAAGGTGAAATTGGACAATGTCTTGAAAATCATATTGTTCATCAAATGTTTTTACATAAATATGTTCGGTGGAAATCCCCAGCTCTTGTAGCGATTCTTGCAAAAAAAAGTCTTCCAATCGAATCATATCGATGGATATCTTATCGAAAAAATATTTTTGATCTGCCGACATTTGTAGAAAACATCTATATAAACTAGATCCTACAGGCGGACAATACGTAAAATTGGCATCTGAATCTAACATTTCTTTAGCTATTCGATATGGGACCGGACCAGAGAAAAACCAACCATTTACTGCATTTTGGTGATTTTTTATAATGTCCGTTACCTCACGTGCATCTTCATATGGAAAATCAATAAAATCTATTTCATGTTCAAATTCATTGGTAACATCCCGAATTTTCTTTATAGATGAAAGTGGACCTACAACACCAATTTTATACAAGTTTATTTCACCCCTACATCATACTATTAGTTTTATTATATCAAAATAACCAACCACAACATGGAAAATATGAGCTCCAAATATAAAAGCATGTAAAGCACCGTTTGACATAAATAAACGGTGCTACTTAATATGGATTCTTATCTATCATGAGTCCAAGAGTGGCAGAGCCTATTCATTCAAAGGTTTCGAATCCATTTTCATTTAACAAGAAATACCAGAAAATAATTTCCCTTTTTTCTGAAAATTTTATTGAAATAGATTATTCTTAATTATATAATACATTTAACGAAAATAACGTTAAATGTTCGTTAAATAAAAATCAGTATATTGAAAGGAATTAATGAAGTTCACAAAGGAATGTAAGTCGGTAATTTGAGTTTAAGGCATGTTTAGGGAAAAAGTTTATAAAGGGAATGGTGCAAAACGCACAAACTACAAATGGAAGAAGGTTTAGGAGGAGAATGTAATGGAACAAAAAGTAATGAAAGATACAACTAATCTTCAAAATCATAAAACGGGTGGTTTTTTCAATCGAGTAGAGCGAATAGGAAACAAAATCCCCCACCCCTTTATCTTATTTATTTATATGATTGCCTTTTTATTTGTTGTAACCGCTCTCTTATCAGTCTTCCATGTTTCGGCATCGGACCCCATAAGTGGAGAGAAAGTGGAAGTTCAAAACCTCTTAAGCCGTGAAGGCATCCAATGGATTTTGCCGAATATGATTAAAAACTTTTCCGGCTTTTTACCACTGGGATCTATTTTAGCTCTTATGCTAGGAGTAGGATTAGCGGAAAAAGTTGGATTGTTGGAAGTTTTGATTCGGAAGATGTCGCTAAAAGTCTCAGGGAAATACGCTAGTTATTTAGTTGTATTTGTTGCTTTTTTTAGTCATGTTTCTTCTGATGCTGCGCTTGTTATTATGCCTCCCCTTGGTGCTTTGATTTTCCTTGCTGTGGGGCGTCACCCTGTTGCTGGGTTGCTCGCTGCCATCGCTGGGGTTGGTTCGGGTTTCACTGCCAACTTATTAATCGTCACAACAGATGTCTTGCTATCAGGAATCAGTTCGGAAGTAGCGAAAGGCATGAATGCAAATTTGACCGTTAATGTTACGGATAACTGGTTCTTTATGGCGACGTCCGTTCTCGTACTCACGGTAGTTATATCCTTGATTACAGATAAATTTGTCGAGCCGCGCTTAGGAAAGTATGAAGGTGGCGGTCAGCATAAAAAATTGGAGCAATTAACGAAGCAACAAAACAAAGCACTCCTGGCTACAGGTATTTCAGCTTTGATTTTTATAGCTGTTATGGCCGTTCTAGTCGTTCCAGAAGGAGCTCTATTACGAAACCCAGAAACTGGAGCCATTCTCCCCTCTCCATTCATGTCTGGAATTGTCGCAATCATCTTACTCTTCTTTTTTACTGTTTCTATTACTTATGGAGTTAAGGTGGGAGCAATCAAGAAACAAAATGACATTCCGGAATTATTGGTGGACCCCATTAAAGGAATGGCTGGATTTATCATTATGGTTTTCCCGCTTTCCCAATTTGTCGCTTGCTTCAACTGGAGTAATATGGGTAAATTTTTGGCTTTATCCATCACAGATCTCTTGGAACAGCTAAACATAGAAGGTGCACCTGTCCTAATTGGGCTAATGTTCTTATCTGGACTTCTTTCCATGTTCATTGCCAGCGGCTCTGCAATATGGTCTATATTGGCACCCGTTTTTGTCCCAATGTTCATGGTATTAGGCTATCATCCTGCCTTCGCCCAAATGTTGTTCAGGGTAGCAGATTCATCTGTACTGCCATTGGCACCTGTATCTCCATTTGTCCCACTATTCTTAAGTTTCTTACAAGAGTATCGAAAAGATGCAAAACTAGGAACTTATTATTCTCTTATTTTGCCTTATCCGATTATCATCTTCATCATTTGGACGCTATTGGTTGTCGTTTGGTATTTCCTTGGCCTCCCTATTGGTCCCGGAGTATCTCCGAAATTACCATAATTCGCAAAATCTCAAGCGCCTCACATGCCCCTTACTTGAGGGGCTGGGCCGCTTGGTGTCGACAACAAATCGAATTATATGAATGATCATCAAATAAATCAGGAGTGAAATGAATTGGATATTATTTCTTTAAGACGTGATCTTCATCAACATCCAGAAGTTGGCTTTACGGAATTTCGTACTGCTTCAAAGGTAGTAGAAGCACTAAATTCTTTGAAATATAACGTGATATTTGGAAAAAATGCTTTAGATGGTGAGTCTCGCCGTGGAGTTCCCCCTATAGAAGTATTGGAGGAAACATTTAATAGAGCATTACAAGATGGCGCCAATCCAAAAATCCTCCAAGAAATGGAGGGTGGATATACTGCTGTCATTGGTATTTTAAAAGGAAAAGCTGATGGCCCAACCGTAGCTTTCCGCTTTGATATGGATGCATTGCCTGTTACGGAAAGTACTGATTCTGACCACTTCCCGCAAATGAACGGTTTTCGTTCCAAATATGAAGGGAATATGCATGCCTGTGCACACGATGGCCATACAGCAATCGGTTTGGGACTTGCTGAAAAATTAGCGGATGGGAATTTTTCAGGAACGGTAAAACTTATTTTTCAACCTGCTGAAGAGGGAGTACGCGGTGCCTATTCAATTGTACAAAAAGGGATTTTGGATGATGTGGATTATTTATATTGTCTGCACCTTGGCACAGATGTCCCCCTAGGAGAATTTCATGGTGGTTCTTCCGGCTTTTTAGCAAGTACGAAAATGGCTGCCCATTTTCATGGGGTATCTTCTCATGCAGGTGCTTCTCCGGAAAAAGGGAAAAATGCTTTGTTAGGGGCAGCCACCGCATTATTGAATATACATGCCATTCCAAGATTCAGTTCAGGTTCTACCCGCATAAATGTAGGTATTCTTAACGGAGGAACAGCCGCTAATATTATTCCCGCGCATGCAAAAATGGTCATTGAGACACGGTCTGTATCCGAAGAAACAAATGCTGAAGTGGAGCAGCGTGTTCGAAATATCGTGGCTCATAGTGCAGGTATGCATGAGCTTGAACATGAAATTGAAATCATAGGTCAAGCAATTACGATTCGTTGTGATCAGGAACTTGTCGAACTCGCCATGGAAGAAGCCAGGAATGTAGATGGTTTTTCAACAATCAAAGCATGCAGGGAATCCGGTTCTGCTGGTAGCGAAGATGCAAGTTTTATGATTCGAAGAGTACAGGATAATGGCGGGAAAGGGACATATATGATTATTGGGACTGATATTCCTGCACCACATCACCACCCTAAATTTGATGTTCAAGAAGAAGTTTTACCAAGGAGTGCAGAACTTTTGAATCTAATTGCAAGACGCCTATTAAAATAATTCTTCAGATATACATATAGGAAGGAAAGAGTATAAAATGACACATGTAAATAAATTATCGGAAATCATTGAACAAAAAAAAGATAAATTCATTGAAGTCAGTGACTGTATATGGAATTTTGCCGAAACACGCTTTGAAGAATATCAATCTGCTGAATTGCTGTGCAGCACGTTAGAAAACGAAGGATTTTCTGTTGAAAAAGGTGTTGGGAACATAGAAACGGCATTTATCGGTAGCTATGGGACCGGTAAACCTATTGTGGCAATCATGGGCGAATTTGATGCGCTGTCAGGTATGAGTCAAAAAAAAGCTACAGCTAAACAAGAGCCAATAGTCCAAGGTGAAAATGGCCATGGATGTGGTCACAATTTACTTGGTACTGGAGCTTTAGCTGCAGCTGTTGCGGTGAAGGATTATATGGAAGAGAATCATATAAATGGGACAGTTCGTTATTATGGATGTCCAGGAGAAGAAGGCGGATCAGGCAAAACCTTCATGGTCAGAGAGGGTTTGTTCGATGACGTTGATTTTGCATTTTGTTGGCACCCACTGGATGTCAACGGCGTTATGTCGATGGATTCGCTTTCCAATTTCCAAGTGTATTATAAGTTTAAAGGAAAAAGCTCTCATGCAGCTGCATCACCACATTTGGGACGGAGTGCTTTAGATGCCGTAGAACTTATGAATGTTGGCGTGAACTATTTAAGGGAGCATATTATTCAAGAAGCAAGAGTCCATTATGCAATAACGAATTCAGGCGGATTATCGCCTAATGTTGTCCAACAAGATGCAGAGGTTCTTTATTTATTACGAGCTCCGGAAGTTTCACAAGTTCAAGATATTTACTTGAGAGTTTGTAATATTGCTAAAGGAGCTGCCCTTATGACAGGAACTGAATTAGAAATCGTTTTCGATAAAGCCTGTTCCAATGTTATCCAAAACAATGTGCTAGAATCCGTCATGTACAAGAATTTTCAAGAATTAGGTATTCCACAACACGATGAAAAGGAAAAACAGCTTGCCAAAGAAGTCCGCGCCACCTTAACCGAACAAGAAAGGAACAGTACAATCAATCCTTCTAAAGATAATCAAGATGATGCATTGGCAAATTGGTTAGAACCCATCGAGGGCTTACAAGCGCCATTAACAGGTTCCTCGGATGTGGGAGATGTTAGTTGGATCGTTCCTACCGCCCAATGCACAACAGCTTGTTTTGTTCTTGGGTCACCTTTGCATAGCTGGCAGTGGGTTACACTGGGATCAACATCCATTGCCCATAAAGGAATGCTTCATGCTGGCAAGGTTATTGCGGCAACTGCAGTAGAAGTGCTTCAAAATCCGGAATTAATTGAAAAGGCTAAAACAGAGCTAAAAGAACGATTAAAAGGGAAAAGCTATATCTCCCCTATTCCGCAGGATGTAAAGCCTTTAGTTAAAAGATGATAAACTAGATTAGTGTGTTGCCGTAATCATTAATTGTCCGTAGCTATATGGTCATTTAGCCTCATGGAACTTATGATGTATAAAAAGGGGCTCGGGAAACTTATCTTTCAGCACATGACTAAGTTGACTGGAGCGGGTGTTCGAGACTCCTGCGGGAAAAGCGTGTCTAGGGGAGACCCCGCAGGCGCATGCCGGGGAGGCTCCCCGACCGCCCGCGGAAAGCAAGTTTCTTGAGCGGAAATCTACGTCAAATTGTACAAGCCATAAAAGAAACTGTGTCTTCGAATTTGTCTAAAGTCTCAGGGATCTTCGATTGGAAGGTCCCTTTTCCATTCTGGCTTTATATTTACTCTCGGAAACCTCTAAGTGTCATAAAAATTGATGGGAAGAAGCTTATCCCTTCATATTCAACAGATATCCTTCAATTTCGTGCTTGCTTTTCAATATAACTATTAGCTTTTCAGGGTCACTCTTTTGAATATCTGCAAGTCTCTTTTTCATTTCTTTCTTGCGAGGAAAGTAGGTGGTCATGATAAATTTAACAAACTGCCAGTCTAATTTTTCATTGCAGCCTTTGCCCATATCAGGTCTTGTTTTACCTAGATAAGATAACCTACGATTTATAACACGGTAAAGGCAAACACGGAGAGGAAGTTCTAAATAAATAATCGTATCGGCAAGCTCCGAACGCAAATTAAAAGAATTACTATAATTGCCTTCCATTATCCACTTGTCATGACTCAATACATCCTTCTGAGCAGAAATAAAATCCTCTAAAGGAGCTTCCACCCAGCCTGGCCTCCAGTAGAATGTATCCAAATGATGTACTTCGATATCCAAATTATCCAAGTCTTCTTGCAAAAGTAGATTTTCCGACTCCCGCGGACACTCCGATAACCATGATACGTTCCATTTATATACCAACTTCCCCACTTTATTAATTGAAATAACCAGTATGTCTACCAAATATATATAACCTTTTTAACAGCCTTCTTCCTTTGCACTTCCCTTTAGTTCCATAGAAAAGGCGACCCTTCTTGAATGAAGAATCGCATCAGTTATAGAAAAGGAAGTATGGTTACTGCGGTGTCCTGTCGATGAACAAGCCTGACTCTATTCTATCTTTATTAATTCAGTTGCCCTAAATGTTTCCTTGCCTCGTAATCAACAAGTTTTTCATCCTTCTTAATTCGTGCCAGATAATCCGGGTTAGCTATAAGTGGACGTCCAATCGCCGCAACGTCAATAATGCCTTTTTCCAGTGCGGCTTCTGCGGTTTCAGGATCAAGCCCCCCTACACCAATTATGATTCCATCCCAGTTGCTGCGTACCAATTCATGCATCGTCAATCCTCTTGCAATCGGTTTGGAAAATTCCATCGTGGATGGGTGAATCATTTTGACCCCTGTTTCATTGAACGCTTCAATAAATGTTTGGATCGCTTTTTCAGGGTCTTCCCACATGTAGGACGGCTGGTCAATTTTCAAAGCCGAGAAACGAATAAGGGTGCGCTCCACTCCAACAGCATCAATAACTGCTTTTAACACTTCATTCATAAAAGTCAGACGCTGTTTTAAATCACCACCGTACCGATCGGTCCTTTTATTGGAGGTGTCTGAATTGAACTGGTCTATTAAGTAGCCGTGTGCACCATGAATTTCAACGCCATCAAAGCCAGCATCCATTGCATTCTTTGCAGCTTGTTTATATTGGTCCACAACTTCTGCAATATCCGTCTCTGTCATTTCTTCAGGAGTGTCAAAAGGTTTACCGAATCGTGAAACCTTACCTTCTGCAGCGATGGGGGACGGAGCCTGCGGAGGAAGTCCTCCTGCAATTTCATGGTGGCTTGCACGGCCCACATGCCAGATTTGCGCAATAATCGTTCCGCCTTCTGCGTGCACTGCTTCCGTTACTTTTTTCCACCCGTTGATTTGCTCATGAGTATATATTCCGGGAACCCCAGGATTGCCCTTTGCTCTTGGTGAAATCACTACACCTTCAGTGATGATAAGTCCGATTCCATCTTGAGCCCGTTTTCGGTAATATTCTACGGTCAGGTCGTTCACAACACCCGTTTCGTTATCGGCAAACGACCGTGTCATAGGAGCCATTGCCGTTCTTGTTTTTAAGTTCCATGCACCTATTGTTACAGGTTCAAACATTTTGGCTTTCATTGTATTCATTTGAATTCCTCCTGTTAACCGCTTTACCTGGGCTAATTTTTAGTAACTATTACTGTGTAAGATTATCCGATAAGTGGTTGGTTTTCAAATAATTCACTCTGTTTTTAAAGCATTGGATAAAATATGGGAATAAAGACCAATAAGAACTTTATTGTTTTTTTCCAAGGCTGTTTTCGCATAATTTGTTGCTATTTACCAAGTAAAGCGACGTGGTTGATTTCCCCTCCAGGTGCTCGCTTTCCGCGGGGCGGGCGGTGAGCCTCCTCGGCGTAAACGCCTGTGGGG
>NZ_JBHVQU010000142.1:0-9490 GCF_042886655.1 Peribacillus sp. NPDC058002
AATACCGAACTCAAGTCTTAGAAGCTGCTTAAACTATATGTCTAACTTTATTGGGGCAGTTCAAGTTTATCTACAGTATCAAAGGACTGAATAAATCAGTCCTTTTTTTAAATGAAGATTGGGTTTCATGGTTATCCAGGCCGATTATGCCAAACTTACATTAAATTATTTCGGCTTCCGAAACTAATTGGCGGAACATTTCGATTGTATTCAAGACAGTCCGCAGCCTTAAATCAGAACTTCACATCGACTATTGAGTAAATACTCTTGAATGATTTTTAAAACGTGGGACTGGTTTTGCTTTATATAGAAATGATCACCCTTTAATATATGCAATCCTTCAATATGTTCAATATATTCATTCCAGCTTTCGATACTCTCCTTCGTCACGGTATCATCCGAGCCCAAAAGCAAAACGGCTTTATTTCCCACCTTTTTATTGCGCTTCATTTCATGGTGATAGTTGGCTAAAACATTCAAGTCCGACTGGATTATCGGAAGGAATATATTCATGAAATCTTCGGTTTCCAGGAGTTCCTTGTTCGTTCCCCCGATTTTTTCAAGAGATTGCTTTAAACGTTTTGCATTAGAGCAATCGATTTGATCTACTTTATAACTTGGAGACGATTTACTTGAAATGAATATATGCTCTACTTTTTTAGCATATCTCTCTTCTAATTTTGCCGCAATTTCATAGGCTACGATCGCACCCATGCTATGTCCAAATAAAGATATGCTTCCCAGTGTATGCATTTGATGCTTCGTTTCCATTTCTTTCATTAATATATCCGTCAAATCCGCCATATGGTCACACAATGGTTCACTATATTTACTGCCATGTCCTGGGTATTCCAGCGGGACTACCTCTATCACATCATCATCAAATTTCCATTCCCTATAAAAAGATGCACTTCCCCCTGCATAGGGGAAACAAAAAATTGTCTTCTTCAGCCCTTCCATCCCCCTTCTCCATGATCGATTATTTCAGCATGAACTTCATGAAGCTTTCAACATACCCTGAATCGATTTCCGGCATTTTCATTGATAGCAATTCCATTTCCTTCTTGGTTTTGGATTGCAGGATTTCCGACTCTTTTAATTTTGTTGATTCATCAATTAACTGGGACAAAGCACTTAATGAATGAATCTCGTTAGATTGGGTCTTTTCTTTTAATGATTGTAACCATTCTTCCAAATCCATGTTGGAGTAAGGTATTTCATTTTTTTCGAAGAAGGAGGTCACGAATTCACTTGAAACCCTCTGATCATTGAACATATGATAGATCCCGAGCTTTTGATCCGCATTCAATCTTGATATTTTGTAAATGAACTCACTTACAAAGTCGACTGGCATCAATTCAAAATGAATTTCCTCTTTAAATGGCAATATCCTTTGTTCAATAAATGATTCAAAAACCTTGTACAACATATCTTTCTCGTTCCAAACCCCGTTTGAATTAGATGAAATCCTGCCTAATCGGAAAATATCGATGGTCAGTCCATATCCCCTTGCTTGAAGGAGCAATTTCTCGGCAACCCATTTGGACTGGCTGTACCCGATCATTAAATCGGGGGAGTAAACCAATTCGTCTTCCTCGTCCCATTTCCTTTCGCCGGTCAAGACAGAAAGCGTAGAGGCATAATAAATGTTTTTCCGGGTGTATGATGAAGCAAACTTAATCATCTCCACTACACCATCCACATTCGAAATCTTTGATTTGCTATATGGCTCGAAGAAATTCGTTTCGGCACCGACATGATAGACATGAGAAACATCATTGCTTAATTTCTCATATGTCATATCATCCAAACCAAATTGATGCTTACTAAGATCCCCTTCAATCACAACGATTCTACTTACGAAATCATCCTGCCAAAGACCATATTTCATTAAGGTATCTTTCAATCTATTTCTTGAAGGAAATCTAACCAAACAATAGATTTTGACATCTTCCAATTCCAGTAACAATTTATTTAATAGATGTGCCCCTAAAAACCCTGTCCCACCTGTAATCATCATATTTTTTTCAATCTCAACTGGTTTAGTGGATATTTCCCTTATTTTCTCCATTAACGCTGGAGCGAGCATGGAGTCCTTTTCCATCACTGCTTCCATGCTGCCAGCTGAATCGACTTTAAGTGCCTCAACAAACTTATTGACTGTGTTATTTTCCAATAATACTTGTAAAGTGGCCTCAGGAAGTACGGTTTCCTTCATTACATAGACCAGTTTTGTAGCTAAAATGGAATGGCCTCCATTTTCAAAGAAGTTGTCGTCCAATCCTAAACTTGGATTTCCCAATACATTTCTCCAAATCTCCAATACTTCTTTTTTCTTTCCAGTTTCTTGATTGGCTAAGGAAATTTTATTTTGCATGAAATCCATTTCCAATAATTTGTCTTTATCCACTTTACCGTTGGCATTAAGCGGGAAATCATCCACTCTGACAAAAAAATGGGGAATCATATAATTCGGCAATTCATTGCTCAGATAGTCTTTAATATCCTTTTCAGCGTTAACCGCTTTTTCATCTTTATGCTTGTAATAAGCGATAACATAATTCTCACCATTGATGTTTTTAACAGCAACTACTGAACTTTCAATCTTCATGTATTTATCAAGCTTTTCCTGAATTTCATTCAGTTCTATTCTAAAGCCGCGAATTTTCACTTGACTATCTTTTCGGCCTTTGTACAGAATTTCACCATTGTGTAACCGGACGCCATGATCACCTGTTTTGTACCACTTCGCCTGATTCAAATCATCCATGATCAAAGCTTGTTCCGTTAATTGCGGCTGATTTAAATAACCTCTCATGACCCCTGGTCCGCCAATGTAGATCTCGCCTGATTCCCCATCCGCTACCTCTACTTGTTCTTCAGATAGAATCTTGATTTCTACATTACTCAATGGCTTTCCAATAGGAATAACATTTACATCTTTGTCTTCGACCTCATGGCAAATGGCAAAAGTCGTGCATTCAGTTGGTCCATACCCATTTATCAAGGAAAAATGACCGATTGTTTGCTTCAATCTTTTCACATGGGAAACTGAAATTTTATCTCCGCCAACCACAATTTTCTTTAATCCTTCAAAAATTAATGGATCCTCATCAACCATTGCATTAAAAAGACCTGTCGTAAAAAAAGCTACATCCACCTTTCCAACGGATATCGCTTCTTTCCAATCATCAAAAGAAGTGAACTCATTCGACATCAAGAATAAAGTTGCGCCATTCAATAAAGCTCCCCATATCTCAAAAGTTGCGGCGTCAAAGCATGGGTTGGAAAATTGAGCCACTCTATTATTTTCGTATATTTCAAGTATCTCAGAGTTCAATACTAAATTGACTACACTCTTATGCTCTATCATTACACCTTTTGGCTTTCCAGTCGTTCCTGATGTATAGATAACATATGCGAGACCATTCTCCGAAGAACGGCTAACGGGAATGTGCCCTTCCTTGCTTAGTTCATTAATCTCAAATGGAATTGGCTCAATATCCAATTCACGGAGCTTCCCTTCTTGGCCATTGAACGATACAAAGAACCTCATATCCGTATCCGCAAGCATATATTCCAATCTTTTTAATGGGTAATTTTCGTCTATCGGAACATAGCAACAGCCTGACTTTATTATGGCAAGCATACCGATGATCAGTTCAATGGACCTTTTGCTTGGAATCCCGATCATTGTTTCTTCTTGAATCCCCAAATCAATGATCCTTTTAGCAAGATTATCTGAAAGAATATCTAATTCTTTATAAGTAATTTGCCTGCCATTTTCACAAAGTGCCGCTTTCGCCTGATTATCTTCCGCAACTTTAATAAAAGCTTCAGTTATTGACATCAATTTATTCGTCGTCATCGATTTACTTATCATCGGGCCCCAACTTTCAAGTGATTTATTAATTTACCAATAGATAGTAGTGTTTCATCTTCTGTTAGTTTCAAGAATATTTCCTGCATGGAATCCATAAAACGTAAAATTTCAATCTCACCGAATTTACTTTCTTTATAAATGATTTTATAATGCAGCTTGGATTGCACTACAGCTGCAGAGAACGTAAGATCAAAATTGGTCGATTCACTTCCAACTGAATCTTCAATCATGATTTGCGAATCCTCTGCCAGTTCTGTGCTTGGATAATTTTCAAATACAAATATATGTTGGAATAATTCCCTATCCCATGGAATTTCAGCGTATTTCTTTATATCCGTAAGTGAACTGAACTCATACTCTCTCATTTGTAATTGCTTGTTTTGAATTGCAGTTAGATAGGATTGCAAATCATCATCCCAATCGATTTTCAAAGTGAATGGCAGAGTATTGATCAATAAGCCTACAGCTGATTCAATATGCGGAATGCTTAGGTTCCTTCCTGAGCTTGTCACCCCATAGCATACCGAGTCGCTTTCACTTAGGTAGGATAGAACGATGCTCCAAACTCCTTGAACAACGGTATTAATGGTCTTTCTATGTCGCTTGGATAAATCTATTAATCTTTCGGTAAGCTCTTCAGGTACGCTATATTCAATAACTTTATCCGATGTAAAAGCTACCTTATCCGCTTTATTACTCACTAGTGCTTTTACTTGTTCGAAATCCCTCAATTCTTTATTCCAAAAAGCTGCTTCTTCCTGTTTATTAATATTCCTGACATGATTCATGACTTGTTTATAAGCATTCTTATGTTCATCACTGTCTTTTGTCGTATTGGATGTGTTTCGGTAACTATCCAAAAAATGATTAATGACAATTTGCAGGCTCCAGCCGTCTATTAAAGCATGATGATGTGTCCATATGAATTTATAGCGATGATCCGATAGCTGGACCAAAGTGATGTTCATGAGCGGACCATTCTCTAAATCCATTTGTCTGTTTTTGCTATGCTCTAAAAGGTTGTCTATCTTGGATCCTGATTCGTCTTCACTAAACATCGTAAGATCCACATGATTAAACACATAATAAATGTCATTAAGTATGATTTGATAACGGTCCCCCAATTGATTGCGCCTGAAAACGGATCTTAGAACATCGTATTTTCTACAGGTTTCATTCCAGGCCTCTTCTAATTTAGCCAAGTCCAGATCACCTACTAAATCAATGGATAGCTGTGAAATATATTCAGGACTTTGGGTTACTTCGCTATGGAATAACATTCCTTCCTGAAGTGATGTCACTGGGTAAATCTCTTCAATATTATTAAACTTATTTATGAAATGGGTGATTGTGCTTCCATCGACTATTTTCTCAGCTTCAAAATCCGTTTCTACAATGGAGTCATTCAAATCTGCACTTCCATGTAAAATTTTGTTTACGTGTACTTCAACTTCTTTACATATCATTCGGAAGCTCTCATTATTGCTATCACCAATAATATTCAGCATGAGTCTATTGTTTACGATGCTGGCGACAAAATTGAGTTTATATGGGAATTTATAGTTCGAATCGATATTGCTGCTATTGGTTTGTTCCATATCACCCGTGTTATTAAAATGGCCTAGATAGTTGTAACTCACAAGGCTATCTGGATAGTTATGATTACGATTGGAATTATACTTTAGGATTCCAAAGTCAAACCCTTTGTTTGGCACATTTCTCAATATGTTTTTTGTATTTCTTAAGGTTGAGCCCAAAGTCGCCATTCCTTTAATCCTTACTGGATAGATCGAGGTGAACCACCCTACCGTCCTTGATAAATCAATATCATCCTCAATATCCTCTCTTCCATGTCCTTCTAAATCGAGCCAAAATTCATCGATTCCCATTCGATTGGAAAGCGCATGTGCGATAACGGATAATAAAACTTCATCAATCGTCGTTTTATGTTTTCTTAAAGTGTTTTTGATGAGGTTTTGTGTTTGGGCCTCATCCACTTCTATTTTATACATGTTTTCAAAATCACACGTTTCTCCTAAGTCTTCCGTCAGCGGAGAAACTGGAACATTCATTTCCTTTTCCCAATATTGAACGGCCTCTTCCGGTAGGTCAGTGTTCTTGTATTCATTTAGTTTTTCGGACCATTGTTTATAAGAAGTCGTTTTTAGAGGCAGTGATGGTTCTTGTTCATTCTTTATTTGTTGATAGCATCTTTCGAAATGTTCAAGAAGTATCCTCCACGAAACACCATCAACCACAAGGTGATGAATCACCCAAAAAACCCTTACCTCCCTTTGATCCCTGAATAAAAGGAACTTCATCAAGGGGCCATTGTGTATATTCAAGCTTTGTTGGGCGTTTTCTTCTAGCTCATTGATTTCCTTCAAGCTTTTTTCATCTTTAAAACTTGAAACATTGTACTCATGAAAACCGCATACCGTATCAGCATTTGAAATATTGCCGATATATGAATCACCATGTTTTTCAAATAATGTCCTTAAAACATCGTGCTGATCAATTAATTTCATGATGATTTTTTTATAGTGTTCAGACGTCAACGTATTATCCTTCATCAAAACGACTGACTGATTCCAATGATGGACATTCTCATGGTTTTCATTAAAAAACCATGATTGAATTGGCGTCAACGGGACATAACCTGATACTGTTTCTTGAACCACTTGTTTTTGCTCCAGCTCATTTACAACATTCCCTAGCTCACGGACCGTTTGGCATTCAAATAAATCTTTAGGAGTTATAAATAAATCCTTTTCTTTTGCGGCAGAGCATATTTGAATACTGATGATTGAATCACCGCCACATTCGAAAAAGTTATCTTCCGGTCCTATAGTCGGATCGTTTAAAACATTTCTCCAGATTGTCAGAAGTTCTGTTTCAGTTTTGGACAATTCTTGCACATCCAGCACTTTTTCCTGCCTCTCATCAAACTGTTCGGTCAATTTCGGCAGGGATTTCCGATCGACTTTTCCATTCGGCGTCAAAGGAAATTTATCCAGTTGCATAAAATGAGCAGGAATCATGAAAGCAGGCAGTGTTTCTTTCAATCTTCTTCTGATTGAATCTATCGAGACCTCATCATTCACCGTATAATAAGCAATTAGCCTTTTATGCTCAAATCCATCTTCCATTACCGTTACATAACTATCCTTGATTTCTGCTATTTTTCGTAATGAAACATTAATCTCCGATAGTTCAACACGGTAACCCCTTATTTTCACTTGATCGTCCGCCCTGCCTACATAAACTAATTCCCCAGCTTTGTTATGCTTAACTAAATCCCCAGTTCTGTATACTTTTTCGGCAGGGTTGAATGGATTGGTTACGAATCTTTCATTTGTCAGGCTCTCATTATTCAAATATCCCCTTGCTAACCCAATTCCTCCCACGTAAAGTTCACCAACTGACCCAGCCGGCACTAGTTTCCGATTTTCATCCAACACAAGTACAACCGTGTTGGTCAAAGGCTTCCCGATCGATACGACGAATTCATCTGTAACATCCTCATTCGGGGGAAACATTTTAAAACTTGTACATACCGAATATTCCGTAGGCCCGTAGCCATTGAAAAACGCTATATGTTTAAACTTTGAAACGAGCTCAACTGGACATTCTGAACCTGCAGATCCCAATACTTTAATCGTGCTCAATTCAATGATTGGCAGTTCTTTCAACACAGCAGGGGGTAAAATGATATGAGAAATTCCTTCACGCTTAATTTGTTCAACAAGTTTACTCATGTCAAATTGATTTTCTTTATCTACACTTATATGCAGCTCGGCACCGAATAATAGTGTGCTGAAAATCTCTATGACGGATGAATCAAAATTAAACGTGGCGAATTGCAGCACTTTAGTTGATGTGTCTAAACACATCATTTCATTTTGGTTATAAACCAAGTTAATGATTCCACTATGTTCCAACATGACTCCTTTTGGCCTGCCTGTCGTTCCCGAGGTATAAATGACATAAGCTAAGTCACTCTGATTCGCAATGTGAAGATTCGTTTCCATTAACAAATCCGATTCTTTTTCAATATCTTCAAAATATATTATTTTGGATGGGTCAATCAAACCATTCTTTCCGAGTTCTTTGTGACTCAAGCAATAGGAAATGGACGAATCTTCCACCATGTAGCTTAATCGTTCATCAGGATAATGAGGATCCAATGGGACATACGCAGCACCAGCTTTAATTACTGCCAACATCCCTGTCACCATATCAATTGATCGATTCATATAAATTCCGATTCTTTCTTCTTTAGAAATCCCTTTGCTTAGTAAATAGTGTGAGAGTCGATTGCTCTTATCATTCAATTCGCGATATGTAATGGTTCTCGGACCATCAACAATGGCTATCTTATCAGGAAACCTCTCAACAATTTTATGGAAGGCTTCCGGGATTGTGTCATTGATCCCCTCAAAGCGAATGGTTTCTCCCTGCCATTCTTCCAATAATACTTTTTCCTGCCGCTTACTCACGACAGATACCTTGTCAATCGATCGTTCAGGCTGATAGGTAATTTTCCTAATCCACTCTAAGAAATTTTCAGCTAGTGTTTGAATCGTTTGTTCATTGAAGATCCCTGAATTATACTCAAAAGCGAACAAAAGCTTATCCTCATATTCCTCTGCAGCTAAACTCAAATCGAATTTTGCTGCCTTTGATTTCATTACTTCAGGCGTTATCTTTATGTATTCACTTTCAAATGAAGCTTTGGCATTATTTTGTAAAATGAAGACGGTTTGAAATAATGAAGTGTTCGCTAAATTTCTTTCAGGGTTAATAACTTCAACAATTTTCTCCAATGTCATTTGCTGATGATCATAGATGTCGATGATATGGTTTGTATTTCTTTCAAGAATCTCTTCGAATGTTTCCTCAAGTCCCAGCTTTAATCTAAAGGGCAGTGTATTGACAAAATAACCTATCGATTTTTCTGTTCCTTCTATCATTCTATTCGCCAAAGGACTGCCAACGATGATATCGTTTTGACCTGTATATTTTGCTAGAAAAGACTGATACATCGTTAGCAGCGTCATGAATAATGTCGAGTTTTGTTCAAGGGACATCCGCTTTAAACCATGGAGCTCTTCACTTGTTAGTTCCACCATGAAACTATTGCCATCAGTGCGGTTTTCTTTTGTACGTATCGTATCTAAAGGAAGCTCCAATTTAGGTAATTCCCCAGTTAAGTTTGTTTTCCAAAATAGCGATTCTTCTTTAATGTTATGTTCTAACCAGCTTTTCTGCTCAAAGGCAAAATCCTTATATTGTTTAAAGTCGTTTTCAAGGATAAGTTCCTTTTCATTCACTTCACTGTCATAAAAAGATAACCATTCGTCTAAAAATATACTCACTGACCATCCGTCAAAAATGAAATGGTGGAGATTCACAAATAAAACAGACTCTTTTTCGCTCAATTTAACCAGTTTCACTGTCATGAGAGGACCTTTTTCAATTTCAAAGATTTCCGACTGGACATCTTCTTCGATTTGCAGCATGCGAGTCGATTGCTGTTCGGGCTTTAATGCAGTTAGGTCGATTTCATCTATTTTAATTTACAAATCTTCCTTGATTTACTGATAG
>NZ_JBHVQU010000143.1:0-9489 GCF_042886655.1 Peribacillus sp. NPDC058002
ATGCACATTGATATTTAAATCATATGGCTTTATCGAATGCTGCAATTCTATTTCTATGGATTTAAATAATGCTTTGCTTAATTGTGCAATTCGTTGACTAAAAATCATTGCTTCTTTCATAGAATAATTTTTATTCTGCATATTATGGGCTCACCTACTTATAAGATTCTATATATTTATTATGACAATAAAATAAAAATTAATAAAGAAAAATATTTGCGAAATTTTTAGAAAATTTTAGTTTTTTAAGGAATTCTCCATTCTCCCTCGATAAATCATGTAATTTATTGGGAGAAATGGAGAATCAAGATTTTGTGACGATGTCAGCTATTAATTTTTTGAAGAAGGGGTGGCCGCTTCCAATTCTTTCAATGAATTTTCAATTTCTTGAACGTTCTTCAATAATTCATTTTTATTGGGTTCGATTTCCCGCTTCCAGTTCTCGATGACGACCTGAACATCCGAAATGAACGTTTTTACCGTTTCTTTGCTGATTTGTGAAGCTTCCATCGTGTCATCTTTAATATTTAGCATTTTTACCTTTAACTCATCAATTGTATTCTTAATATCTTCGGTATTCGTTTTGATGCGGGTCCGTAGGTCTTTACCTGAACTTGGTGTTGAAAGTAAGGTTGCCGCACCAGCTACTACTGTTCCGGTCAAAAAGCCAATTAGTAATGATTTTGCTTTCATTAGGATCACCTCATTTTATATTATGTTTTCGCTTTCCATGGTCTGAATCCCTGCTGAAAAAAGCATCAATTGGAAATTATGATAAATAGGGAGAGAAATACTATTGATATCAAAATACCATAATTTTCATCCTTATGGAAGAGTATCGACCATTTTATCTTTATATCACAAAAATATTTTTTTAAACTTAGAGAGTAAATATATAATATTTAAAAATAACTTGAAGCTTTAATAATATTGCTTCATATAAAGGGAAGAGCAGCATATAGATAATAAAAACAAGCTGTCGGAACCTGGATGGCACTGGTGGGTAAAGAATGAAAATCATTTTTTTATTAGGTCTGGTATGCATGTGCGGAATGGGGTATTTTCTAAGGCGAGCTAAAACTCCTGGCATCTATCCGCCTAAGAGGGTGCTCCAGGCTAGAGCCTTCGCTATGGGCCTCCCCGGGGTTTTACTGCTTTTCATTTGGTTTATGTGGATATTGATTCACTGACAGATGAAGGATGATTCTGACTAGAGTTCCAGATTCATAAGATTGGAAAAAAAAGCACCGGATATTCCGGTGCCTTTTTAGGTATGATGATCCTGCTGCTTAAGCATTAATGGGTATATTTGATTTTCTTACGATGCCGTTCACAATTGGATAAATGATGACCATCGCAACTGTATTTAACAGTACGGCAGGAAGTACAACAGCGCCGAAAAGTGCAACGAAAGGCCCTGGAAGGGAAACGATATAATAAGCCGAACCAAGGAAGACAGCGCCGGAAATCATTGTTCCTACGGCAGTCAAGATACTAACGGTGACAACGGATGTTGAAAACTTCTTAAGACTGATGAATAAAAGGTAAAACAGAAAGGCTGTTGCCAATTTGTCTATGATATTTGGAATCTGTCCACCAGGAAATGTAGTCGTCATGGCAGAGATGGCTCCAGCAGCCAGGGCGACAATGAAAACATTCTTCTTCGCGGGAAACAGGGTAATCGCCAAAAACATCATCAACAGCATCATATCCGGTTTCATTCCAAGGAAGAATCCAGGTACGATAAAATGCAGGGCAGCCCCAATCCCGATTAATAGGGACAGTGACACAAGGGTTTTCGTTTTCATTTACTCATCTCTCCTATTCTCTTCTCAACTAACATCTTTTCTTCAACAATGCACTATTGCCTGTTGCAAGAAGTTTAAAATAGTATATCATAAGACCTATTTTTTTAGAAGTTATATTTGTTTGAATTAAAGGATTTGAGCTTCCTTCGCTTTATACGATTCCTGGAATTTCTTCATGAAATCCGCAAGTTCCTGGCAATGGGATAGAGGGACAGCATTATAGATGGATGCTCTGCAGCCACCGATGGAACGGTGACCGTTCAGTCCTACGAATCCGGCTTGCTTTGCCTCTTTAAGGAATTGTACTTCCGCTTCTTCTGACGGAAGCGTGAACGTCACATTCATTAATGAACGGCTGTCCGGTAGGGCATGGCCTTTATAAAAACCATCGCTGCCGTCAATGGCATCATAAATGACTTTTGCTTTTTCATCATTGACTTCAGCAATCTTTTCAACGCCGCCCTGTTCTTTTGCCCAATCCAACACAAGGGACAATAAGTAAATGGCCAATGTCGGAGGCGTGTTGTATAAAGAGTTATTTTTCGAATAGATAGAATAGTTCATCATGGATGGGATTTTGTCATTATCCGTAATTAAATTTTTACGGATGATAACGACCGTGATTCCCGATGGCCCCAGATTCTTTTGTGCACCCGCATAGATGATGCCGAATTTACTAACATCAATTTTTTTACTGAGAATATCACTTGACATATCAGCAACTAAAGGAATGCCGCCTGTTACCGGGAAGTCCTTCCATTGCGTTCCGTAAATCGTATTATTGCTTGTGATATGAAGGTATGCAGCATCATCATTCAATTGGATGTCTTCGACTTTAGGGATGAACGTATATTTTTCATCTTTGGATGAAGCGACAACAGCCGTTTCACCAACCTTTTTGGCCTCTTTTAATGCCTTTTCCGACCAAGAACCAGTTAGGACATAATCTGCCCTTTTCCCATCATTCAAAATGTTCATGGGAATCATGGAAAATTGTAGGCTTGCTCCTCCTTGAAGCAGGAGAACTTCATAATTTTCAGGAATTTCCAAGAGTTCTTTTAATGATTGAATGGCATGGTTATGAATTTTTTCGAATTCCGAACTTCTATGGCTTAATTCCATGACCGACATACCTGAATCCTCAATATTCAACCACTCGTTTTGGGCTCTTTGTAAAACTTCTAAGGGAAGGGCGGCTGGCCCAGCGTTAAAATTGCGTGCACGTTTCAATTTTTTTCCTCCTATGCGACTATGCGATAAAGTATTTGGGACTATTCATATATCCT
The DNA here is from genome assembly GCF_042886655.1 of Peribacillus sp. NPDC058002. Classification (NCBI taxonomy): domain Bacteria; kingdom Bacillati; phylum Bacillota; class Bacilli; order Caryophanales; family Bacillaceae; genus Peribacillus; species Peribacillus sp. NPDC058002. The sequence continues at coordinate 3,095 of NZ_JBHVQU010000143.1, forward strand.
ACCAGAAAACTAAATTCAATAGGAGGAAAATTTAGAATTTTAGGGGACATTTCGTTTTGATGAGGGCCAATGCAAAAAGGTCCTCCACTTTGTGTGGGGACCAAATCGGGATCTTTGTTTTTCATGCAACCAGCGTGAGCTAGCGTTCAATTGCCGATCCTTTTAAAAGATAGGCTGTTTTCGCATACTTTGTTGCTATTTACCAAGTAAAGCGGTGTGTTGATTTCCCCTCCAGATGCTCGCTTTCCGCGGGGCGGGCGGTGAGCCTCCTCGGCGTAAACGCCTGTGGGGTCTCACCTGTCCCGCTGCTCCCGCAGGAGTCTCGCACTTCCACTCCAATCAACCTTAAATAGTCTCGTTTTAAAAACAACAATCTTAACGAAAAGAGCCAAAAGCTATAACGAGAGGAAAAAGAAACCTTCATTGACCATCACGGTCTCATTTTAAATGCTGTGCAATGGAGTCGGCGATTTGTTTCAGGTCATCTGGTGTATAGTCGCTCGTATTCGTTTTCCAAACAGCCCCAAAGCCGTCTCCTTCACCATGCCGAGGAATCAAATGCATATGAAAGTGGAAAACGGACTGTCCTGCGGCTTCACCGTTATTATTTAGAAGGTTCAGGCCTACAGGTTGGAATTCCTGCTTCATGGCGCGGGCAATTTCCGGCACCACTTCAAAAAGGTTCTTGGCAATCTCAGGTGTCAACTCATAAAGGTTTTCCTTATGTACTTTAGGTATTACCAGCGTATGGCCTTTTGTTACTTGACTGATATCGAGAAAGGCCAATACATGTTCATTTTCGAAAACTTTGGAACTTGGGATATCCCCATTGATTATTTTGCAAAAAATGCAATCACTCATTAAAAACGCCCCTTTAAATAAATGTATTTGGTTAATCGTACCATAGCTTGAATCCTTGGGAAAAGGAAAAATCATAAAAACAGGATGCAACATAAGTTGCACCCTGCCTGTTGAAAAAGGGGTTTTTGCTTCAAAATTCGCATTAGCATAAATTCTCTGCGACAAACACCTCATCTACGGTTTAGTAAAATATGGTTATTATCTGATTAGAGATTTTCCATTCAAAGCAACCATCTCCTATATCTTTAAAGTTTCATCAACTTTCAAAGCATAATTGATAATTATTGAATGATTTTTCTGCTTTTACGTGCAAGAGAACCATCTCCTTGCTCGAAACGATTTTTTTAATGAAGCTTCTGGTTTAATTCAGTTATGCGTCTTTAACTGACACCTCATTTACAATATGATGTAAATCATTTGTAATAAAACATTTGGGTATTTCAGTGTAATACGTCTTTAACTGACACCTCATTTACAATATGATGTGAATCACACGTAATGACTAACCCCTTCTTCCTTATTTATGATGACCACCAAGCAGGGAAAATATAATTAGTTATTTATGGAAATTCAGTTCCGGGAACACTCGACTATATAAAAGCAGGAGAATTTGATAAAATGGAAATGAGAACCTCTATATAGAAAGGATCGTTTATATGTCCTTATTGGAAATAAAGCAATTAGTGGGTGGATATACGAAAACGCCCGTTTTAAAGGGAATAAGTTTTGACATTCAACCAAATGAGCTAGTGGGGTTAATTGGGCTCAATGGGGCTGGGAAAAGTACGACAATTAAACATATCATCGGACTTATGGAGCCGAAAGGCGGAAGTGTCTCGATTCATGGAAAAACTCTTGCACAGGACCCGGATACATATCGGAAACAATTCACTTATGTTCCAGAAACGCCAATCTTGTATGATGAGCTTACACTTGAGGAGCATTTAAAGCTTACGGCCATGGCACATGGTTTGGCGGAAGCCACATATAAGGAAAGGATGGGCGTTCTATTAAAGGAATTCCATATGGAAAAAAGGCTTAAATGGTTTCCGGCCCATTTCTCAAAAGGAATGAAGCAAAAGGTCATGATAATGTGCGCCTTTCTAGTACAGCCGTCATTATATATCGTCGACGAACCCTTCGTAGGTCTTGATCCATTAGGCATTCAATCCCTGCTCGATTTGATGAGGAAAATGAAAGAGAGCGGAGCGGGAATTTTAATGTCTACACACATACTGGCGACAGCCGAGAGGTATTGTGATTCTTTCATCATCCTGCATAATGGGGAGATTCGGGCAAAAGGCGATCTTGAGCAGCTTCGCAAACAATTTTCCATGCCGGGGGCAACTCTTGATGATTTATATATTCAATTGACGAAAGAAGAAATCGGTCATGAATAGTCAAAATCTCTGGAAGGAAAGATATTTAGGCTATATAAATGAAACGCAAAAATATCTGCGCTATATTTTTAATGGCCATCTAGTTTTTGTCATGGTATTGGTTCTTGGTGGTTTGGCCTATTATTACAGTGATTGGGTGAAGACATTGGACAGTGATTTCCCTGCTGAATTGATCATGGCCTTTGTTTTATCGATCATTGTGACCAGAAGCCCGATTAATACTTTTTTGAAAGAACCTGATACGGTATTCCTGCTTCCGCTTGAAACGAAGTTGAGTAGCTATTTCAAGAATTCACTGATATTAAGTTGGGTCATGCAGGGGTTTATTCTTCTGGTTGTCCTCATTGCATCCATTCCGATGTATTCGAAGGTCACGGGTGCAGGAGGCACTGACCTTGGAATCATCCTTGTCGTTTTGCTTATTTTGAAGTTCTTGAATTTAACCATGCGCTGGCAGGTGTTGAAATATCAGGATACATCAGTGAGCCATTGGGACTCTTTCATCCGTTTTTTACTTAACGGAGTGATTCTTTATTTCATCTGTTCGAGGGCAAATATACTGTTTGCACTTATAACATTTTTATTATTGTTAGGACTTTACATGTATTACCGAAGCGCAACTAAAGGATTTGTGCTTAAGTGGGAACGGCTGGTGGAGCTGGAAAACAAGAGGATGAATTCTTTCTATCGAATAGCAAACATGTTTACTGATGTTCCCCATTTGAAAGGAAAGGTAGCAAGAAGGAAATGGATGGACTGGCTATTATCATTCATTCCGTATGGTGAAAAATCAACGTATACCTATCTTTATGCCCGTACTCTGTTGCGATCGAATGATTATGTGGGACTATGTTTTCGCTTGACTATCATTGGGTCAGTGATTTTAAGCGTATTCACTAACATATGGGCACATTTGATTGTAACCTTCATGTTCCTATTCATGACAGCCCTGCAACTGCTGCCGGTATGGAAGGCTCATGAATGGAAGGTATGGGTCTCATTGTATCCATTGCCAGCAAAAATGAGAGAATCTGCAGTCATAAAGCTAATTTCTTATTTCCTATTATTTGAGGACCTTGTCTTCGTTTTGATCCTCCTGGTAAAAGGGGAATGGATGTCCGCTGTAGCCGCCTTGGCAATGGGGCTTGTTTTCTTGCTCGGTTTTAAAATTTATGCAGCAAAGAAAATTAAAAACTTTTAAACAGAAGCTGATTTTTCATAAAATCAGCTTTTTCTTTTAAGAAATGAAAATTGAAACTAAAAGCCTCATATGTGGTATATACATATTTAACGGAGGTGTTAACTGATGGATGAATATGGACAAAAGGCATTATCGGAACTAATATCATGGAAAAAGAAAGTAGCCAAGAAAACCGGCAAGCTTGAGCGGTTGTCCAAAAAGGCGCAAATCAAAATGAATAGTTATATCCCAGACCGAGTGCACAAAATGATTACTGATAGTATTAAAGGGATGATTGAGGCCGTATTATCAGGTTCAAAATATATGTCTAAAGAAAAAAATGTAGTGCTTCTATCCTTACAGCAAAAAGAAGAATGGGTTGCGGAAACTGTAACGGCCTATCGGAAAACGGCCGTTATAGAAGGTGCGGGAACAGGAGCTGCAGGGCTTTTGATTGGATTGGCCGATTTCCCATTACTGCTTAGCATCAAGATGAAGTTATTATTCGAAATATCCCGTATATATGGTTTTGATCCAAATAAATATGAGGAACGCCTGTTCATACTCCATATCTTTCAGATGGCATTTTCGAGTGAGGAAAAAAAACTGGAAACATTACGGGTAATAGAAGAATGGGAATCAGGGAAATGGCCGGAAATAGACTGGCAAGAATTTCAGCAGGAATATCGCGACCACATCGATGTCATCAAAATGTTCCAGCTAGTCCCAGGGTTTGGGGCAGCTGTCGGTGCATATGCAAACCATCATTTGTTGGAACAACTTGGGGAGACGGCTGTCAATTGTTACCGAATCAGACTTCTAAAAGAGTAAGGGACGGGGGAGAACCCGTCCCTTACTCTTTACCGTAATAAAGATTCATTCCCCTTTTGCGATGATTGTTTCTTATTGTGATAGGTTACAGCTGCAGTGCCTAATATCTTGGCTGCAATGAGCATCGCTTTTTCATCGATGTCAAACAAAGGATGATGATGCGGATATGTATGTTCATTTTTTGGCTTGGCCCCCGTAAAGAAGAATGTACCTTTCACATTTTGTAAATAATAAGAAAAATCTTCACCTGTCATATCCGGGTCAATTTCCTCTGTAATTAAAACTTCCTTGACGGATTCAGTGCTTTCGATGAGGAATTTAGTTTCCTCAACATGTGGAATAACAGCTGGATAACCCTGAAAGTATTGATATTCATAAGTGCAGTCGGCAGCTAGGCAGGTTCCTTTAACAACCCGCTCCATTTCTTCGCTTATGAATGAACGGACATCTTCCTTGAAAGTGCGGACGGTTCCGATTATTCTAGCCTTATCCGCAATGACGTTAAAGGCATTATCCGCTACAAAGGAACCGACGGTAATGACTGCAGAATCTATTGGGTTAAGTCGGCGGCTTACGATTTGCTGTAGGGCCGTGACTAGCTGGGAGCCGACTACGATTGCATCACGGGTTTTATGCGGCTGGGCTCCATGTCCGCCCTGCCCTTGAATGGTGATTTCAAAACGGTCGGCAGCGGCCATAATGGGTCCATATGCGTATTGGACTGTTCCGGTAGGGATCGTGGCCCATAAATGGGTGCCGAAAATTACATCCACCCCATCAAGGCAGCCAGCCTCAATCATCGGTTTGGCACCTCCTGGAGCATATTCTTCAGCATGCTGATGGATAAATATATATTCACCTTCGAGCTCATCCTTCAGAACATTCAGGTTTTTTGCAAGGACAAGGAGTGTCGCTGTATGGCCATCGTGTCCACACGCATGCATTACCCCGGGTACGCAAGATTTATAGGGAACTTCTTTTTCATCCTGAATGGGTAAGGCGTCGAAATCAGCGCGCAAAGCCACGGTTTTACCAGGCTTATTGCCTGTTATCTTGGCAATAACACCATTACCGCCTACATTCGTCCGATGTTCGATTCCAATTTTTTTATAATATCCAGCGATGAAGGAAGCCGTTTGTGTTTCTTGAAAGGAAAGTTCGGGATGTTGATGGAGATAACGTCTGATGGAAACCATTTCTTCATATGAACCATCTAGAAGATCGTGTAATCGCTGTATCATTTTTCGCCTCCTAATGATTGGATTAATTGTAAATAGTATATCATATTCTGAAAGATCCAAAGTGAATTAAATACCTTGAGGAGATATATATCATGATTAAATATTCCTGGATTGCAATGGTTTTGATTTGCTTGCTGCTATTCTTTTTTTTGATGCAAGAAGTCCAGAGTGGGAAGCCTTTAGCATTCGATACATATTTTACGAAACTTATTTCCGTAGGTGAGAATACTTTTTCGTTCACATTCTTCAAGTCCATTATCCATCTTGGGAAATCCAAGTTCATTGGTTTTGGAAGCTTATTTTGTGTTCTATATTTGTGGATAATAAAGAAGGATTATTGGACCATGGCCATCTTCTCTATCGGTATGGCCGGGGGTGATGTATTAAATGAGTGGATAAAAAATCATATTAAAAGAGTGCGCCCAGAAAATCATTTAATGGAGATGGCTGGCTTCAGTTTTCCAAGTGGCCACGCAATGGTGGGCCTTATTTTCTTCAGTATGGTTGCTTATTTAATCATGAAAGAAATTAAAGGGAACTCTTTGAAATGGGCAGTGGGGCTCGGTTTCGTTAGTCTGGTTCTGCTAATAGGGGTCAGCAGGATCGCTATGAAAGTCCATTTTCCAACTGATATCCTGGCAGGCTTTGCATTAGGAGCGGCATATATTTTAACCTTGTTTAAATTATATAAATACCTCGGGCTAAAGTACTTTGAAAGAAGGATTCAGATAAAATAATTGTAAATACCCGTTGCATTTCCCCGGAAATAAAGAAGGAATTTGTCGGAAGGTTATAGGTTCATATGACTTTTGGGCCGTCCCAAATAACGCTCTGTATTACTATGAATTCAAAGAGGCCCATCCATGAGTATGGGCCTCTTAT
>NZ_JBHVQU010000144.1:0-9324 GCF_042886655.1 Peribacillus sp. NPDC058002
CCCTTATACACTGCCTTATTGCAGCATGCAAAAAAAAATCCCGTTCAATTTCATATTCCAGGCCATAAAAAAGGGAAAGGAATGGACGCTGATTTCCGTAATTTCATTGGAGAAAATGCATTATCCATAGATTTAATCAATATCGCTCCACTCGATGATCTCCATCAGCCAAAGGGGATCATTAAACAAGCTCAGGATCTTGCCGCGGAAGCTTTTGGGGCGGATCACACATTCTTTTCCGTTCAAGGAACAAGTGGAGCGATCATGACAATGGTCATGACAGTCTGCGGACCTGGGGACAAAATCATCGTCCCAAGGAATGTACATAAATCCGTTATGTCTGCCATTGTATTTTCCGGAGCTGTTCCCATTTTCATCAATCCTGAAATAGACAAAGATTTGGGCATCTCACACGGAATCACCGTCGATGCCGTCGAGAAAACTTTAAAGGAACATAGCGATGCAAAAGGATTGCTTGTCATCAATCCAACCTATTTCGGCATTTCGGCCGATTTGCAAAAAATAGTGGAAGTTGCTCATTCCCGCCAAATCCCAGTACTGGTGGATGAAGCACATGGTGTCCATATACACTTCCATGAAGACTTGCCCATGTCAGCCATGCAAGCTGGAGCAGATATGGCTGCAACGAGTGTTCATAAACTGGGCGGTTCACTAACGGGAAGTTCCATATTAAATGTTAAGAACGGTTTGGTTTCCGCAAATCGTGTTCAAGCCATATTGAGCATGCTCACAACCACCTCAACCTCCTATATCCTACTGGCTTCCCTGGATACGGCCAGAAGACAACTTGCGACGGTAGGGAGGGAAATGATTGATGAAGCGATCAATCTCGCAGGGTATATCCGTGAGGCTGTTAATGAGATTCCTTATCTTTATTGTGTCGGCAGCGAAATTCTCGAGAGTGAGGCAGCCTTTAGTTATGACCCGACTAAATTAATCATATCCATCAAGGAATTGAATATTACCGGATACGACGTTGAGAAATGGCTTCGTGAAAAGCATAATATCGAAGTGGAACTTTCTGACTTGTACAATATCCTTTGCCTGATAACACCTGGAGACTCAAAAACAGAAGCGGATCTTCTGATTGCTGCCCTTAGAGACTTGGCGGATGAGTTTAAGGAAATGGCGGCTGAACATGAAAAAATCGAGGTCCTGCTTCCTGATACACCACCACTGGCTTTATCACCAAGGGAGGCATTTTATGCAGACACCGAAGTGGTTCCCATTGAGGAATCTGTCGGCAAAATTAGCGCTGAGTTCATCATGGTTTACCCGCCTGGAATTCCGATCTTCATACCAGGGGAATTGATTACTGAAGATAATATCAATTACATCCGGAAAAACATCGAGGCCGGCCTTCCTGTTCAAGGCCCTGAGGACCCAGAAATAAAATATTTACGCATCATTAAAAATTGATTGATTCCATCAAACCAGAGCAAAGTGCTGCTCTGGTTTTTTTGCCCCTTATTATTGAGCAAGCAACTCCCGATCAACTGAAGATTTCGCTTCATTAACTTCTATAAAAAGGGTGCCCCAGGTTACAATCCTGAAACACCCTTAAATTCTATTAATCTTATTATCCTTTTTCGATTTATTTTTCAGAGGCAGCTGTATCACAGCTTTGGCAGTTGTGATTGTGTGTATATAGTACACTTACTTTTTCATCTTCAAAATGTTCAATCGTGCTATTGCAAGTTTGACATACGATAGTTCCCATTTTTACAACCCCTTCCTCTATATTGTATGCATCAATAACGTAATGTAACCGCTTTATCTGAATTATAATATAACACATTTATTATTTCAAGTTAAAAAGTATAACATATATGCTTTTTTCCCATTTAATGAACACTCATGTTGGAATAAATTGACTCTAATCGTTCGTTAGAGTGATTCCTTTTTGGACCCTGGAGTTCATTTCATCGCACCCCTTACTTTTGCATAGCAAGGTGAAAAAGGAATTTCGCCTTTTAATTTACATATAGATATGTATATAATACATCCATAAAATGTTAATATATTCTTATATCCTATCGATCTAAGGGGGATCCACATGACTGAAAATGCCTATATCAAACTCGTTCCTGAGTCCGTGAAAGGGACTGTAACCATCGAAGACGTGAAAGAATTGCTGAACTATTATCAAATGATCACAGCGAAAACCGGAAAGCAACTGGATTGGGACTATGATAAGAAAGCATTTCCTTATGAAATGAAAGAACCAGAAAAGATGAAAGATAAGGCCATATACCTCCAATCCAAAGAAGATCGATATCACATGATATTAATAGGCGTTGACCAAGAAGTCGTTAAGGATGAAGATGGATCAGAGCGGATTCAATCCTATATCCAGTTCACCCTCCCTGAAACAGCAACTTTCGGTGATAAGGGGAAAGCTAATGAACTGTGCAAGTTCCTTGCAAAGAAATTACGGGCGCAGCTACATCTCTTCAATAAACGGGTGATGTATTATTATCCAAGGAAATAAAAAAACCTGCAGAAGCCGGAATTGCCTCATGCAGGCGTTTCAATTAACTTTGGATCAAGGATCTCATAACCTTCCTTTTGAAAACCTTTCACGATATCCTCGATGGCTTCACTCGTCCATTTCCGGTCATGCATCAGTAAGTTCGCACCATTTCCTAAATAAGGGCTGTTCAACATGATTTCCGTTAACGCTGTTTTATCCTGATATTCTTTTTCCCAGTCATATCCATATGTCCAATTCATGACCAACATTTTTTCTTTCTCAGCGACTTTTTTTGAATGCTCGGTATTCGATCCAAATGGCGCCCTAAAGTACTTCGGGCTTACCCCTGTAATGCCTTCTACCATATTGTTCAATTTTACGATTTCCCGCTCTTGTTCTTTTTCGGTCAACTGTTTTAAATTCACATGGGAATAAGTATGATTACCGATAGAAAAACCCATTTCATGAATTTCTTTTAGCATCGCCTTATTTTCATCATTTTCAAGAAAGTGACCGTTCACGAAAAAAATAGCAGGTACTTCAAGGCGCTTCAGGGTCTGGGCGATTTTCAGAGAATATTTATCAGGTGCATCATCAAATGTTAACAGTACAACTTTCGGATTTGAATCCCCAATTGGTTTAAATGACCAATTATTTTCGTCCACCTGATATTCTGCCTTTACATTTCCAGCGTCAATCGTTTTTGACGTTTCGTTTTCCGGGTCTTTCTCTTGCTGGCTTTCATCTTGGACCGTTGTTGTCGTTTCCACACTTTTTTGATTTTCATTTTCTGTTGGACCGGAACTCGGTCCATTACATGCCATCAATAAAAATGATACTAATGTAAATAATGCTACTCCTTTGTTAATCATGATTCCTCCGTGGTTTCTTGTGTCATAGCGGCTTGCTTAAATTTTAATAAAGGGGTACTAGCGTTTCCAAAAGGATTTGCAAAATACCGTAGCATAATAGACTTATCACGGTAACTAGCATTGTTCGCCTATTGGATTTTAAAATCATTTTGCCAATGTAAATGGCTAGATAGGAAAAGACCAGAAACATGAATACTTTGAAAACGAATCGATCGTTAACAGACAGCCATTCAACTAAGGTATACCCACTCCAAACGATTAGTTGAAAGAGGATTACCAGATAATTTTTCAAGTGATCCACCCCATTTTAATATGAATATATCAGCCATGATCTCTTTATTGGCAAAAAATATTCAATTAACATCGCTCATCTTATTTTTTATCCTTTATTACCTTTCTCAAAACCTTTCAAGGAGAAAAAGTAAGAAGTCCTTTTTATAGCTTATGCCCTTTTAGCCCTTTTCATTTAACTAGCGTGAAGAAAATGATGAATGGGGAGTCATCCTTCATATTCGGATATCTGCCAAACAAAAAAAAGCGTACTGCATGGGGCAGTACGCTTTTTTATAAAAATCGATTACTTGATGATGTGAATAGGAGTTCCAAGGGCAACTTCAGCAGCTTCCATTGTAATTTCCCCTAAAGTTGGATGTGCATGGATTGTCATTGCGATATCTTCGGCAGTCATTCCTGCTTCGATAGCCAGACCAAGTTCTGCAATCATATCAGAAGCGTTTGGTCCTGCAATTTGTGCTCCTATAACCAATCCGTCTTCTTTGCGAGTGATAAGCTTCACAAATCCGTCCGTATTATTTAAAGAAAGAGCACGTCCATTTGCAGCGAACGGGAATTTAGAAGCAAGCGCTTCGATTCCAGCTTCCTTCGCTTCTTTTTCATTATAACCGACAGAAGCAAGTTCCGGTTCAGAGAATACAACAGCCGGAATAGCAAGATAGTCGATTTCAGATGTATGTCCTGCAATGGCTTCAGCAGCAATTTTACCTTCATAAGAAGCTTTATGAGCCAACTGAGGTCCAGAAACGATATCACCGATTGCGTAAATGTTTTTCACGCTTGTACGGCATTGTTTATCCGTTTCAATCAAACCACGGTCAGTCATTTTGATTCCGACTTGCTCCAGGCCGATTTCTGCCGTATTTGGACGACGTCCAACTGTTACTAATACGTAATCGGCTTCAACTTTTTTCTCTTCGCCTTTTACTTCATAAGTAACGGTTACACCTGTTTCAGTTTCTTCCACACCTTTTGCATTTGCTTTAGTGACAATTTCAGCACCCTTGTTTTTAAGGTTACGCTTAACAAGTGCTGCCATTTGTTTTTCAAAGCCTGCAGAAAGGATTTCTTCAGTACCCTCAAGGATGGTCACTTTAGTGCCGAAGCTTGCGAATGCTCCGCCAAGCTCAGTACCAATGTAACCTCCGCCGATTACTACGATCGAACCTGGAACTTCTTCCAAAGCAAGAGCACCAGTGGAATTAAGTACACGTTTCGTATATTTAAATGACGGAATCTCGATTGGCGATGAACCAGTGGCGATGATTGCGTTTTTAAATGTATATGTTTGGGCTGAGTCTTCATTCATAACACGGATGCTGTTTTCATCAACGAAATAAGCTTCACCAGTTACAACATCAACGTTATTACCTTTTAATAGGCTGCTTACACCGCCTGTTAATTTTTTAACAACAGAACCTTTCCAAGCTTGTACTTTAGAAAAATCAACAGAAACTTTTTCTGCAAAGATACCCATATCTTCTGAATGCTGAGCATCATGGAAACGGTGTCCAGCCGAAATTAAAGCTTTTGATGGGATACAGCCTACATTCAAACAAACTCCGCCGATTGTTCCTTTTTCAACGACCGTTACTTTCTGCCCAAGCTGTGCTGCGCGAATTGCGGCAACATATCCCCCTGGGCCTGAACCGATCACTAAAGTATCTGTTTCGATTGGAAAATCTCCTACTACCATTGTTTACGCCTCCATTAACAATAATTCTGGGTCGTTCAATAACTTTTTGATATGATTCAATGCATGTTGAGCTGTAGCTCCATCAATCATGCGGTGATCAAAGCTCAGTGATAATGCCAGAACTGGAGCGGCGATAATTTCCCCGTCGCGTACAATTGCTTTTTCGGCAATGCGTCCAATCCCTAGAATGGCAACTTCTGGATGATTGATTACAGGTGTGAACCATTGACCGCCTGCGGAACCGATATTCGTAATGGAGCAAGAAGCACCTTTCATTTCGTTAGGAGCCAATTTGCCGTCACGGGCTTTCGTCGCTAATTCATTAATTTCTTGTGAAATAGCAAAAGTTGATTTACGATCTGCATCTTTTACAACCGGAACGAGCAGTCCTTTGTCTGTGTCTGCCGCAATTCCGATATTGTAATAGTGTTTATGGATAATCTCACTAGCCTCATCATCAAATGATGTGTTAAGCATAGGGAATTCACGCAATGCACTTGTTAACGCTTTAACAACATAAGGTAGGAATGTAAGCTTGATTCCTTTTTGTGCAGCAATTTCCTTGAATTTCTTACGGTGAGCAACCAATAGCGTCACATCGACTTCATCCATTAATGTAACATGGGGAGCTGTCTGTTTGGATTTCACCATGGCTTTGGCGATCGCTTTTCTCATGCCGCTCATTTTTTCGCGAGTTTCAGGATATTGCCCTTCTGGAATTGTAACTTTTTGTTTTTCGGTTGTTTCCGTATCATTTTGTTGTGAAGCTTCACTTTGAGCTTCAGGTTGCTGTGGAGCAGTTTTGCCGTTTTTGAAAGCATCTATGTCATCTTTCATGATGCGGCCATTATCTCCAGAACCAGAAATCTCACGAATATTTACCCCTTGTTCGCGCGCATATTTCCTAACAGAAGGCATGGCGATGATACGTCGTGAAGGATCTGCATCAACTTGTGGTTGTGCTCCCGCGCCCGTTACACCATTATTTTCTTGAACCGGAGCAGCCTCTTTCTTGACTTCCTGTCCAGCTTCAGCAGTTGCTTGAACCTGGGCCTCCGTATTCTTCTCACCTTCTGCCTTCGCTTCTTCTCCATGGTCCCCTTTAAACTGAAGATTTTCATAACCTGGAGCATCGAATGTTACAAGTACATCGCCAACAACGGCAACCGTTCCTTCTTGAACAAGGATTTCTTCCACGGTACCTTCCACCGGTGATGGGATTTCAACAACGGCCTTATCGTTCTGAACCTCGCAAAGCACGTCATCTTCTTGAATCTTATCTCCTGGTTTTACAAACCATTTCACTATTTCACCTTCGTGTATACCTTCTCCGATATCAGGGAGTCTAAATTGGAATGCCACTGAGTTCAACCTCCTATATTAAATCATACTTAGTGCTTTGAATAAAGTCCTTTATCTTGCATTAACGTTAATGCGATATTACTTTCCCAAGCAGGACATTCATTCCATTACTCAAGATGTTAAAACTTCAAGACTTTAGTCGCCGTTTCAATAATGTCTTTATAATTAGGGAGCCATACTGTTTCAGCTTGTGAAAACGGGAATACCGTATCAGCAGCCGCCACCCGCAGTACCGGAGCATCCAAGCTCAAAATGGCACGTTCGTTAATTTCCGCTACGACATTCGCTGCAATACCAGCTTGCTTTTGTGCTTCTTGAACAACGATAGCGCGTCCAGTTTTTTCTACAGAAGCAATGATCGTATCGATATCCAATGGAGAAACAGTCCGTAAGTCGACCACTTCGACGGAATGACCTTCCTTAGCCAATTCCTCAGCTGCCTTGATGGATTCCTGTACCATTGCACCATACGTAATAATGGATAAATCCGTTCCTTCTCTTTTAACATCGGCTTTTCCCAATGGAATTGTATACTCTTCTTCAGGCACTTCCTGACGGAAAGAGCGGTACAATTTCATGTGCTCAAGGAAAATGACAGGGTCATTATCACGAATAGCTGAAATCAATAAGCCTTTTGCATCGTAAGGAGTGGAAGGGATAACTACCTTTAACCCTGGTTGCTGGGCCATTAAACCTTCCAAGCTATCAGCGTGCATTTCCGGAGTATGCACTCCGCCTCCAAAAGGTGAGCGAATTGTAACCGGTGCACTGTAACGTCCGCCTGAACGGTAGCGCATACGAGCAAGCTGACCGCTTACGGAATCCATTACTTCATATACAAACCCGAAGAATTGAATTTCAGGAACAGGACGGAAACCTTGTAAAGAAAGACCGACCGCTAATCCACCGATTCCAGATTCAGCAAGAGGTGTATCGAATACACGATCTTCACCGAATTCTTTTTGAAGATTTTCCGTTGCACGGAAAACTCCTCCATTAACACCAACATCTTCCCCAAAAACGAGTACATTCTCGTCATTCTTAAGTTCTGTACGTAATGCTTCTGTAATTGCTTGAATCATCGTCAATTGAGCCATGGCTTACTTCGACTCCTTCTCTTTATAAATTTCATATTGTTCTTTTAAGTTATAAGGCATTTCTTCATACATGTTTTCAATAAGGTCTGTAACCTTTTGCTTAGGTTCTGCATCTGCCAATTTGATCGCTTCTTTAATATCGTCTTTTGCTTTTTCTATCGTTTCGTTCTCTAATTCTTCATTCCAAAGTTTTTTGTTTTCCAAGAACTTGCGGAAACGAACCAATGGATCTTTCAGTTCCCACTCGTTATCCATTTCGGAAGTACGGTAACGTGTCGGGTCATCCCCAGCCATCGTATGCGGACCATAACGGTAAGTTAATGTTTCAATCAATGTAGGGCCTTCACCATTAATTGCACGTTCACGCGCTTCTTTAACGGCTGTATAAACGGCCAACGCATCCATACCATCAACTTGGATGCCTGGGATACCTGCAGCCACACCCTTCTGGGCTAATGTTTTCGCTGCTGATTGCAAATCAACCGGAGTCGAGATTGCGAAACGGTTATTTTGCACGATGAAGATAGCCGGCGCTTTAAATGCACCTGCAAAGTTAATTCCCTCATAGAAGTCACCTTGTGAGGTTCCGCCGTCACCCGTATATGTGATGGCTACAGCTTTTTTTCCGCGTTTCTTCAACCCAAGAGCAACACCTGCAGCTTGAATATATTGAGCGCCGATAATGATTTGAGGGGAAATTACATTGACGTCTTCAGGAATTTGATTTCCCTTAAAATGTCCCCGGGAGAACAAGAATGCTTGCCAAAGCGGAAGGCCATGCCAAACGATTTGCGGAACATCACGGTAGCCAGGCAGAATGAAATCTTCTTTTTCCAAAGCATACTGGGAAGCGATTTGAGATGCTTCTTGACCGGCAGTCGGTGCATAGAAACCTAATCTGCCTTGGCGGTTCAGTGATATAGAACGTTGATCCAAGATTCGTGTATATACCATACGACGCATTAATTCTTGCAATTGTTCATCACTTAAATCAGGCATTGCCGCTTCATTAACGACTTCTCCCTCTTCATTTAAAATTTGAAAAGTTTCAAATTGTTCTTCTACTTTCTTAAGCTGATCCTGAACATTAATTTTAGCTTGTTTAGTTTTTTGAGCCATTTGGCACCTCATCCTTTCATTAAAAAGGTTTGCTATTATTATTCTATAAAGCAAAAATAGTTTGCTTTTTAGTTTCTTCAACCATTCATTCTTTTATTTTTCCCTTAAGACCAATCCCCAAACGTGGATATGCTTAATATGTCTCAATCTTATTCTGTACCATAAAAAAAATCAAGGAAAATGATACAAGAATTTTTATAGATTAAGTTTACAAGATGAATTAACATCAAGTCAATCACTTGGAGTTCCTTATAATTTCGATTTAATAGAATTTCCAATACTCATACTTCTTCTCTGTATTAGTTTTCACTTTACAACTGTACTATTAAATTTCCCCTATTTTTCAATTTAAGGATTGCGAAGGATAACATTTAAACCCCCCAGCATATC